>NZ_JBTUJH010000051.1:0-13496 GCF_058343375.1 Alterinioella sp. | reverse complement strand
TTGCGTTGCAGCCAGTCGGTGCCATCGAACAGCAGCCGCCCCCAGGTCGGGTAATCCGACGGAAAGCCAAGCCCCAGAAAGGAAAGCGCGCTTTCGGTGATGATCGCGTTGGCAATGCCAAGCGTGGCCGACACCATGATCGGCGACATCACATTGGGCAGAATATGGCGCAGGATCATCCGGTGCGGCGGCGTGCCGATGGATCGGGCGGCCAGCACGAACTCGCGCTCCTTCAGCGCCAGCACATCGCCGCGCACGATCCGCGCCGCCTGCATCCAGCTGGTGATGCCGATGACAAAGACGATCAGGATGAAGATGCCGTTTTCCGGCCCGAATGCCGACCGCAGCGTGTCGCGAAACAACATGATGATGACCAGCAACAGCGGCAATAGCGGCAGCGCCAGAAACAGATCGGTCAGGCGCATCAGGATACCATCGAGCCGTTTGAAATAGCCCGCCACCACCCCGATCAACGTGCCAAGCACAAGGCTCAGCGCCATCGCGGTCAGGCCCACGGCAATCGAGGTGCGCCCGCCCGCCATCATTCGGGCGAACATGTCGCGACCCAATTGATCGGTGCCTATCGGATGCGCCAGGGACGCGCCGGAATTGCGCGCGCGAATGTCGATATAGGTGGCGTCCAGCGGCCAGAAATACGGGCCGACATAGACGAAAAGCAGGATGAAAACGAAGAACCCGGCCCCCATCAGCGCGCCTTTATGGGTCTTGAACTGGTCCCAGACATCCCACCATTGGTTGCGGGGGGGGCGATAGCCCTGCTGTTCGTTCACATTGGGCAGATCAGTCATAGCGGATCCTCGGGTCAAGCACGCCATACAGGACGTCTGCAATCAGGTTGAAAAAGACAATCAGCACCGCAAAGATAAAGGTCAGGGTCTGCACGGTCGGGATGTCGCCGCTCTGGATCGCGACAATCAACAGCTGGCCCAGCCCGTTCACCTTGAACACCTGCTCGGTGATGATGGCCCCGCCAAAAACCTGCGGCACGCCAAGCGCAATCACCGTGACCACCGGGATCATCGAATTGCGCAGCACATGGACCAGCACCACCACCTTCTCGGT
The DNA here is from genome assembly GCF_058343375.1 of Alterinioella sp. Classification (NCBI taxonomy): domain Bacteria; kingdom Pseudomonadati; phylum Pseudomonadota; class Alphaproteobacteria; order Rhodobacterales; family Paracoccaceae; genus Alterinioella; species Alterinioella sp. Next base: position 12,413 of record NZ_JBTUJH010000051.1, on the reverse strand, counting down.
CAACCCCTTGGCGCGCGCGGTGCGCACGTAATCCTGGTTCAGATTGTCCAGCATCGAGGCGCGCATGAAACGGCTGATCTGGCTGGCATTGAACAGGCCCAGCACCATCACCGGCATGATGATCTGTTTCAGTTGCAGCACGAAACTGTCCCAATCCGTCACCACAAGCGTGGTGTCATAGACCGATGGAAACCAGCCAAGCTGGACCGAAAAGATCACGATGAAAAGGACGCCGGTGAAAAAGGTCGGCACCGAAAAACCCAGCATCGAGATGAAGGTGCCGATCTGGTCGAACCAGCTATATTGGCGATAGGCCGAGATCACCCCGATCGGCACCGCAATCACGATGCCCACGATATAGGAAGTGCCGACCACCCACAGCGTCTGCGGCATGCGCTGCGCGATCAGATCCACCACCGGGCTGCGCGTCTGCCATGAAATGACCCGGGTGCGATCCTCGCCGCCCAGATCCCAGCCGGTGACGTTTTCCAGAAAATTCAGCGGCTCGGTATAGAAAAACTGCTGCAACCACAGCGCAAATCGGACCGGCATCGGCTCATCCAGGCCAAGGGCTGCACGAATATCGGCCCGCACTTCGGGCGGAATGGTCAGTGGCAGGCTGGCGGTCGGGTCAGACGGGGCCAGATCAAGGATCAGGAAAATGATCAGACTGATGAACAGAAGCGTCGGTATTGCCATCAGCAATCGACGGAGCGTGAAGGTCAGCATGGGCGCCTCGGTTCAGAAGTCTTTTGGTGATTGGGGGGGATACCCGCACCCCCGGGCCACATACGGGCCGGGGGTGCGGGCGGTGTCAGATCATGTCAGCAATCAGTCGGCGCGCGACCATTCCTGAATGTTCCACAGCTCAGTGTCCCAATCGGACATGCGCACACCCTCCAGGGTGTTGGCATGGGCCGACACACCGCCACGGTGAATAAGCGGGATGATCGAATAGCTTTGCATCAGCATATCGTTCATCTCACGGGCCAGGCGGCCGCGTTCTTCCAGCGATGCGGTCTGGCTCATCTCGGTGACCATTGCGTCATAGGTTGGATCACAGAACCGCTGGATGTTGGCACCTTGCCACTGGCTGTCGGGGCCCGGGATTTCCGAGCAACGCCAGTTGGCCATGTAAGCCTCGGGATCAACACCGGAATAGTTGTTCGTATACATTTCGATATCTGCATAGAACTTCTGGAATGTATCCGGGCTGGAAGGGTCGCCGCCAAAGAAGACCGACGCGTCGATATTGCGCAGCTCGACCTCGATGCCGATTTCTTCCCACCACTGCTTGATCAGCGCCTGGGTGTCCTGACGCACGGCATTGGTCGAGGTCTGGTAAAGCACGCTCAGACGGACGCCATCGCGTTCACGCACGCCGTCGCCGTCTTCATCGACCCAACCGGCAGCCTCCAGAATTGCGGCGGCACCTTCCAGATCCTGCACCAGGCAGCCATCATTGGCGGTCGAGGCATAGGCGGCAGGTGCGGGCAGCACGTTACAGGTCGGCTGTCCGCCGGCCCCATAGCCAATCTCGACCAGCAGCGCCCGGTCGATGGCCATCGACATGGCCTGACCCACGGCCCGATCGGTCAGGAACGGGTGCGGCCCGCCTTCAACGGTCGAGCGCATGTCACCCAGAGCCGGATCCGGGTTGGTCTGGTTCAGGTGCAGACGTTCGACCGAAGTGCCAAAAGCGGTGACCACGGTGCCAAGGCCGCTGGCTTCCATTTCGGACAGAATGGTCGGGTCGATCTGCAGGTTCCAGGCATAGTCGAACTCACCCGTTTCCAGAACCGAGCGCGCCGCCGAAGCCGCGTCGCCGCCACCTTTGAAGACCACCGTTGCAAAGGCCGGCTGGCCCGCCACGCGGTAGTTTTCATTGGCGGCAAAGGTGATCACGTCATTGGGGCGAAATTCGGTCACCACAAACGGGCCGGTGCCGATCGGGCCAAAATTGGCCTCGGTGCATTCCGGTGCTCTGGCACCCAGGCAATCGGCAAACTGTGCCGCCTGAATGATCGGGCTCTCGGCCCCGACAAAGGCGGTGTAGGGGAACGGCTTGGGGGCCGCGAAGGTGATCAGGATCGTGCGATCATCCACTGCTTCCACGCTTTGCACGCCGTCAAAATTCGAAGCCTGCGCACAGCCGCCTTCGGGGTTGGTGCAATATTCCCAGGTGAACACGGCATCGGCCGCGGTCAGGGGCGTGCCGTCGGACCAGACGATGCCTTCTGACAGAATCCAGGTGATCGTGGTCAGATCTTCCGAAACACCGCCGTTCTCAACGGTGGGAATCTCGTCAACCAGACGCGGGATCAGCGCCCCGGTATCATCGAAACCGGCCAGCGGTTCCAGCACCAGAGAGGCCGATTCAACCTCTTTCGTGCCACCCGAAAGATAGGGGTTCAGGGTTGATGGCGCTTGCCAGTAGATGATGTTGAGCTGGCCGTCTTCGCCACGTTCCCCCTGATCGGCGAGGGCCGCTGCCGGGGTCAGTGCGAACGCAATCGCCGCCCCGAGCATAATATGTTTCAACTTCATGTCTCTCTCCTTGTTGGTTCGCTCTTGTTGCCTCTATCGCCGCCGGTTCAGCCGGTGGTCCGGGTATCGTTGAAGAGGTGGCAGGCCACGAAGCGGCCTGGTGTGATTTCCCGAAATTCGGGTTCGTCGCGTTTGCAGATGTCCATCACGCTTGGGCATCGGGTGCAGAAATTGCAGCCCGTGGGCGGGTTCGACGGGCTTGGCACATCGCCTTGCAGGATAACACGGTTGGCGTCGTCATGGGCCACCGGATCGGGTTCCGGCACCGCCGAAAGCAGCGCTTTGGTATAGGGGTGGTGCGGAGTTTGATACAGCCCGTCCCGCGGGGCCAGTTCGACGATCTTGCCCAGATACATCACCGCCACGCGATCCGCGATATGGCGCACCATGGACAGGTCGTGGCTGATGAACAGATATGTCAGACCGAATTCCTGTTGCAGATCTTCCAGCAGATTCACCACCTGCGCCTGAATCGAGACATCGAGTGCGGCAATCGGTTCGTCGCAGACAATGAATTTGGGGTTCAGCGCCAGCGCCCGCGCAATGCCGATGCGCTGCCGCTGACCGCCGGAAAACTCATGCGGATAGCGGTTTGCGAAATCACGGTTCAGCCCGACGGCATCCATCAGCTCATAGATCCGCACCAGCCGTTCCGCGGCGCTCTTTCTGGTGTGCTCGCGCAGCGGTTCGCCGATGATATCGGCCACGGTCATGCGCGGGTTCAGGCTGGCCTGCGGGTCCTGAAACACCATCTGCATGATCGGGCGCATCTTGCGCAGCTCGGCCTGGCTGGCTTCGGCAATCTCGCGCCCGTCAATCTCTATGGTGCCGGCCGTGGGTTCATACAGCCGCAGCACGGCCCGACCGCAGGTCGATTTTCCGCAGCCCGATTCTCCGACCAGGCCCAGAGTTTCGCCCTCGAAAATATCAAAACTGACATCATCGACGGCCTTTACATCGCCGGTATGGCGGCGCAGCACGCCGGTATGGATCGGGAAATACATCTTCAGCCCGACGACCGAGACCAGCTTTTTCTGTTTGGTCATGTCAAACATCGCGCGGCCCGCCGGTATCGGGATCCCAGAAACAGGCCACATCATGGCCGCCACCGACGCTGATCCGCCTGGGGTTTTCCTGGCCACAGCGCGCCATCGCCTGGCCGCAGCGCTGGCGGAACGGGCAGGCGGTGGGCTGACCGCTCAGCATCGGGGGCTGGCCGTCGATGACCTCAAGCCGGTCGGCCCGCGCGCCGCGCACACGCGGCACGGTTTGCAGCAAGGCGCGGGTATAGGGGTGTTTCGGGTTGGCGAACAATTCGCGCACCGGGGCCTGTTCGACAACTTGCCCGCCATACATCACCATCACCCGATCGGCGATGCCCGCAATCACGCCCAGATCATGCGTGATCCAGACGATCGCCATGCCCAATTTGCGGCGCAGATCATGCACCAGCTCGAGGATCTGCGCCTGAATGGTGACATCCAGCGCCGTGGTGGGTTCATCCGCAATCAGCACTTCGGGGTCACAGGCCAGCGCAATGGCAATCATCACCCGCTGCCGCATGCCGCCGGAAAACTGGTGCGGATAATCCTTCAGCCGCCGCGCCGCATCGGGAATGCCGACCAGTTCCAGCAGGTCAATGGTGCGTGTGCGGGCCTGCGATTTGCTCATGCCCATATGTTTGCGCAAGGGTTCCATCACCTGAAACCCGATGTTGAAAACCGGGTTCAGCGAGGTCATCGGATCCTGAAAAATGAATCCGATCCGGGCCCCGCGAATGGCGCGCAGTTCCTCATCTGTCGCTCTCAGCAGATCCTGACCGCCAAACATGACATGGCCGTTGCGCACTTCGGCCGGGGGCATCGGCAACAGGCCAATCAGCGACATCATGGTCACCGATTTGCCAGACCCGCTTTCGCCGACAACGCCAAGCAGTTCACCCGCATCCAGGTGGAAACTCACATTATTGACCGCGTGAACCTCGCCACCGCGGGTTTTGAATACAGTTTTGAGGTCCTTGACATCAAGGACACAGGGCTTTGCCCCATCTAGCATCTGAAGACGCCTCACCGGTTGGACATGCCCCGCCTCTGTTGGGCGGGTGCAGCAATTGCGGTAACGGTAACAGGATTTCCGCATCCCGCAAGGCGTTTGAAATTCAGGTGACGCAGCGTCCGGTTTTTCACGCAATTTGAGGGGATTGGCAGCGCGTGGGCTTGACGGGTCGGGGGGGCCAAGCGCAGGTTCGGCCTATTGACCCGAGGAGCCCCCAATGCCATCCGACATGACTTCGCGCCAGATATTGGAAAAGCTGGTGTCTTTTCCAACTGTTAGCAGCGAAAGCAACCTCGATCTGGTCGATTGGGTCGAAACCTATCTGACCGATCTGGGGGCCATCTGCCACCGCGATTACAGCGAGGATGGGCAGAAGGCGAGCCTCTATGCCCATATCGGCCCCGAGATCGAGGGCGGTGTCATTTTGTCGGGTCATACCGACGTTGTGCCGGTCGAAGGCCAGAACTGGAGCAGCGATCCTTTCAGCGTCGTGGAGAAAGACGGCAAGCTCTTTGGCCGCGGCACCTGTGACATGAAGGGCTTTGACGCCCTGGCCCTGTCGCTGGCCGCCCGCGCCGCGCGCGCGACCCTGACCCGGCCCCTGCAGATATGTCTCAGCCGGGACGAGGAAATTGGCTGTGTCGGCGCGCCTGCGATGATCCGGGCGATGCAGGGCAAACTGCCCAAAGCGGCCCTGGCGATCATCGGCGAGCCCTCGATGATGCAGGCGGTGACCGGCCATAAGGGCGGCATCGGGTTCAACACCCATATGCGCGGCTTCGAGGTCCATTCCTCGCTGATCGACCGCGGCGTGTCGGCGGTGATGGAGGCGGCCAAGCTGATCGATTGGGCCAACAAGATGAATGTGGAAAACCGGGATCGTGGCAGCAGCGGGGCCGATGCGCTGTTCGACCCACCCTATACCACGCTGCATGTCGGCAAGATCGCCGGCGGCACGGCCCATAACATCACCGCCAAGGATTGCCATTTCCTGCTGTCGTTTCGCTGCGTGCCCGGCGATGATGCCGAGGCCTGGGGCCAACGCTATGTCGATCAGGTGCGCAAGCTGGAAGCCCGGATGCAGGCGATTCATCCGTCCTGTTTCATCGCGCTGTCGCCAAGCTGGAACGTTCCCGGCCTGCGACCCGAGGAAAACGGTGCCGCCGAAGCGCTGGCGCGCCGCCTGACCGGCGATAACGCGACCCATGTGGTCAGCTATGGCACCGAGGCCGGGCAGTTTCAGGCCGAAGGCTATTCCGCCGTGGTCTGCGGCCCCGGCAATATCGCGCAGGCACATCAACCCGATGAGTATATCGAGATTGCGCAATTCGAGGCCGGTGAGGCCTTCATGAACCGGTTGCTGGACACGCTGACGGAATGACCGGTTTTCCGATTGGTTTGCACCGGCCGGCCGAACATCCCGGCCCGCCGCCTGCCAGCGCCGATGTCGTGATCATCGGGGCCGGCATTATCGGTGTGATGAGCGCCTGGTATCTGGCCGAACGGGGCCTGCGCGTGGTGGTGGTCGAAAAAGGCCGGGTGGCGGGCGAACAGAGCAGCCGCAACTGGGGCTGGATCCGCCAGATGGGCCGCGACCCGGCTGAATTGCCGATCATGATGCAGGCCGCGCGGCTATGGCGTGACCTGCAATCCGAAACCGGCGAAGATCTGGGCCTCGTGCAATGCGGGCTGACCTATCTGGCGCGCGATCAGGCCGCGCTGGCACGGTTTCAGCGCTGGCTGGACGCGGTGGCGGGGTCCGGGGTCGATAGCAGGCTTTTGTCGGCAGATGAAACGCGCGCCCTGATGCCGGGTTGCGACATGCCGGTGGTGGGCGGGATGCATACGGCCTCTGATATGCGGGCCGAGCCCTGGGTCGCGGTGCCCGCATTGGCGCGCGCGGCCATCGCCAAGGGCGCGGTGATCGTGGAAAACTGCGCCGCGCGGGTGTTGGATGTGCAGGCCGGGCGGGTATCGGGGCTCTGGACCGAAGCGGGCCATATCGCGGCCCCCGAGGTGCTGGTGGCCGGTGGCGCGTGGTCGGCGCTGTTTCTGCGCCGACATGGCATCACCTTGCCGCAGCTTTCGGTGCGCGCCTCGGCCCTGGCCACGGGGCCCCTACCCGAATCTCATGCCGGCGGGGCCGCTGATGACAGGCTCTCGTTTTGCCGCCGGCCGGATGGCGGCTATACGCTGGCCCCATCGCAATCGCATGATTTCTGGGTTGGCCCCGATGCTTTTCGCCACTTTCGCGCCTACCTGCCGCAATTGCGCCTGGACCCTTTCGGGCGGCGCTACCGGGCCATGGCCCCCAGGGGCTTTCCCGATGCCTGGGGCACCAGACGGAGCTGGCGCGCCGATGAGGAAACCCCGTTCGAGCGGATGCGCGTGCTGGATCCCGCGCCCGACATGACCCGTCTGAACAGGGCGCAGCGCCGCTTTGCACAGGCCTGCCCCGGTCTTGGCCCGGTATCCCGGCACGCGGCCTGGGCCGGCATGATCGACGTGCTGCCCGATGAGGTGCCGGTTGTGGATCGCGCGCCCTTGTCCGGCCTCAGCATCTGCACCGGCATGTGCGGCCATGGCTTTGGCATCGGCCCCGGTTTCGGTCGTATCATGGCCGATCTGATCACCGGAACCGCCCCCGGCCATGACCTTGGCCGGTTTCGCCTGTCCCGGTTTTCCGATGGCACGCGCCTGCAAACCGGCCCCCATGCCTGACCGCTCTTGCAGCCGCCGCCCGGATCGGTCAGGATTTGCGCAATCCCCAATACCCGAAAGGCCCCGCCATGCCCGTCAAGAACCGTTTTGCCGAATTGCTGCCCGAAATCACCGAGTGGCGTCGCGACATCCACGAAAACCCCGAAATCCTGTTTGACACGCACCGGACCTCGGCACTGGTGGCGGAAAAGCTGACCGCGTTCGGCTGTGACGAGATCGTGACCGGCCTGGGGCGCACTGGAGTTGTCGGCCTGATCAAGGGCAAAACCGACAGCGCCGGTAAAGTGATCGGATTGCGCGCCGATATGGATGCCTTGCCGATCCATGAGGCGACCGGGCTGGACTATGCCTCCAAGACACCCGGCGCGATGCATGCCTGCGGCCATGACGGACATACCGCCATGCTGTTGGGGGCTGCCAAATACCTGGCCGAGACGCGCAATTTCGACGGCACGGTTGCGGTCATCTTTCAGCCCGCCGAAGAAGGCGGCGGCGGTGGCAAGGAGATGTGCGATGACGGCATCATGGACCGGTTCGGGATTCAGGAGGTCTATGGCATGCATAACTGGCCGGGCCGCCCGGTGGGCAGCTTTTCGATCCGGGCGGGGTCATTTTTTGCCGCGGCCGATCAGTTCGACATCCATGTAACGGGCCAAGGTGGCCATGCTGCCAAACCGCAGGAAACCGTGGATACGACCGTGGTGGCCAGCCAGATCGTGATCGCGCTGCAAACCATTGCCAGCCGCAATGTGGACCCGGTGAAACAGGTCGTGGTTTCGGTCACCAGTTTCGAGACCGGATCGACCGCGCATAACGTCATCCCCGAAACGGTGCATCTGAAAGGCACCGTGCGCTCGCTGGATGGTGCGGTGCAGGATCTGGCCGAGGAGCGGCTGAAAGCCATCGTCGACCTGACGGCACGGGCCTATGGCGCAACCGCCGAGATTGATTACCGGCGCGGCTATCCGGTGATGGTCAATTCAGAGGAACAGACCGAGTTTGCGGCCGATGTCGCAAGCGCCGTTGCAGGCTCCTGCGACGAAGCGCCTCTGATCATGGGGGGCGAAGATTTCGCTTTCATGCTGGAGGAACGCCCCGGGGCCTATATCCTGGTCGGCAATGGCGACACCGCAATGGTCCACCATCCGAAATACAATTTCAACGACGAGGCGATCCCGGCGGGGTGTTCCTGGTGGGCCGAAATTGTGGAGCGCCGGATGCCGGCAGCGTAAGGCTGCTTCGCCGCGCGCTCCGCGCGCGTCGACCCAGGCCCGCGGTCTGCATCACGACCCTCCTTCATTGCGAATTGCCATGGATGCGTGTCGATGGTCCGGATGCGCTAAAATCGTCGCGCCGGTCGAGGGACCTGCGCCGTGAGTATTTGGACAAAGAAGAAGATGTTTGGCCCTGTCAGTCATCTTTGCGCCTGAAATATCCTGGGGGTGCTGTCATGTTCTCCTTTTTCTATGTAAAATCAGTGCCTATCACCTGAAAGTTGATGCAATACTTCGTTTGCACTCCCAAAAACTCCAAGTGTCACACGACTGCTCCTATCGCGCGGAGCGACTCCAGCGGGGGCACCGGCCCTATGTGGTTTTGTCCCGGTTTGGTTCCGGTCTCTTTCGCGCGATGTTTGCTATGAAGGAGAGGTAATCCCCCCTTGGAACAGGAAAAGGCCCAAGGCAAAGCCGGGAAAATCGCTGAGGCGATGGTCAAGACAGACCTCGTGATCCTGGACGAGCTGGGATAGATAGGTGCCGTTCAGTCCGAAAGCCGTGCCGTCCCCACCACCGGGACCAGAAATCACGCTCAACTCGCAGGCCAGAAGCCCAGACATCGGCACGATGCGTCCAAGAGGCTTGATCGATGTGCGAAGTGGCGTCAGTGTGACAGGCGCAGCCGTCTACTTGGTGAATGTCGGGTAAAAGAATTCAGGGCCGCTGACCTATTTCACCAGCGGAACGTCTACGTAGGTCCGGCGATAGCCAACATCAAGGAGGGATTGTTGCTTGCCGGAAACAAGGCTCAGGAAAAGGAGAGCGGCGCAGTTCGCCATTTTGAATGCGCTCGCGATCTGCGATAACTTGGGCGAAAGAGTTGGTTTGGAGCATTTGATTAATGCGGTTTTCGATTCGGGGTGCTCTGGGCAAGTTGGTATGCCTCTTCGGGTTGGTTGGCTTGGCCGCTCCCGGTACCGCACAAACCAGCGTTGAGGAGGGCGCTCGAGCCGCGACGCTCAATGCATTTGGGCTGCCGGGGCTTATCGATATGCCCAGCGCTTTTGCGATGCCCGACGCGGATCTGGCCACCACAGTCTCGAGCTTTGCGGGGCAGACCCGCGGAACGCTGAGTTTCCAGATCACGCCGAGGCTGACGGGAAGTTTCCGTTATGTCGGGTTAAGGGGTTTTTTGCCAGGGCCTGGGACCCCTGCGTCAGACTTCGTCCTATATGACCGGAGTTTTGACCTCAACTTCCAACTGCTCGAAGAGCAGGGAATATGGCCAGCCCTCGCGGTCGGGTTGCGCGATTTTGGCGGAACGGGCATCTACGGGTCTGAGTATATCGTCGCCAGTCGATATTTTGGAGCCCGGGATCAGGTTGCCGCGACTATTGGGCTGGGATGGGGGCGACTTGGCAGCCGGGGCGGGTTTGCCAATCCTCTGGGTGCCATTGACGCGCGCTTTGAAACCCGCCCGACGGATCGAACGAGCACTGGTGGCACCTTTAACACGAGTAGTTGGTTCCGAGGCGACGCGGCCTTCTTTGGTGGTATTGAGTGGCGTCCCAATGAACGACTGGCATTTCAGCTTGAGTACTCGTCAGATGCTTATGTCTCTGAGCAGGGCGATGGACTCTTCAGAGCACAAAGCCCAATGAATATAGGGATGACTTACCAGTTCGGGAACAATACCATTCTTGGCCTCCGGTACCTGTACGGATCCGAGTTGGGTGTCTCACTGTCGTTTGCGTTGAATCCGACACGACCGGCCGTTCCAGGTGGGCTCGACGCGATGCCGGTTCCCATTGCGGTCCGCGATGTCAGTTCTGAGCCCTATTCTCAAGAGTGGATTGAGGTTGAAACAGCGCCTGCCACCCTGTTTCAGCTCTTGTCGCAGCTTCTCAGCGCCGAAGGGCTGATCCTGCGTCATCTCGCGTTTGATGCGGACCGGGCCCGTGTTCAAATCGAAAACCGTCGGTACGAGTATGAGGCACAGGCCCTAGGCCGTGTCGCCCGCCTTCTCACGGTGGGATTGCCACCCTCAGTGGAGCAATTCGAAATCGTATTCCTTGTCGAAGGCATTCCCGCCTCTGCGGTCATTCTGCAGCGCACCGATCTGGAAGAACTGGAGCATAACGCAGACGGAACATTTCTCTCTTTTGGTCGTGCGATCATTACAGACGCCGCAGAAGACGACCCGCCTAGTGCAAGAACAGCGTCCCTTTCCTACCCGATCTTCGATTGGAGTTTGGGGCCTTACTTGGAAACCGCTTTATTCGATCCGGTTAGCCCATACAGGTATGGAGTGGGGCTTGAGGTAGGAGCAAGGCTAGAGGTTTCTCCGGGTTTAGTCCTGAGTGGCGTGGTCCAAGCGAGAATTTTTGGCAATATTGGTGAATCGACACGGGTATCCGATTCGATCCTTCCACATGTCAGGTCGGACTCAAATATTTACGACAGGGAGGGCGAGTACTCACTTCAGCAGTTAACCCTTGAGTACTTTGCACGACCTGCCCCCGACTACTATACGCGTGTCTCGATCGGCTATCTGGAAACAATGTTTGCCGGGGTTTCGGCGGAACTCCTTTGGCAACCCGTGGACAGTCGCCTCGGTTTAGGGCTTGAACTAAACCAAGTGTGGCAGAGGGATTTTGATCAACTATTCGGCTTGAGGGATTACTCGATAACGGCGGGGCACATGTCCGTCTACTACCAGCTTGGTCAAGGATATGAAGTGCAAGTCGACGTAGGTCGGTACCTAGCCGGCGACTGGGGTGCCACCATAAACCTAGACCGGACTTTCAGCAACGGATGGAGCGTCGGTGCTTTTGCCACTTTCACCGATGTAAGTTCAGAGGATTTCGGCGAAGGATCTTTCGATAAGGGTATTCGTTTAGGCATCCCACTGGGCTGGTTCCTCGGCACGGCATCTCGCAGTCAGCAGCAAGTAACAGTGCGGCCGATTCTGCGTGATGGTGGCGCACGCCTCAATGTCCCGAATCGTCTTTACGATATGGTCCGTGATTACCAACGGCCCAGTCTTGACGAGAGTTGGGCACGGATGTGGCGATGACTTTTAAAAGTATTCTGACTGGCATATTTGCTGTTTCGCTTCTCGCTTCGTGTGGGACCCGGGACGTAGGCGCTAATCTTATCCGCTCGGCGACACAAACAATAATTCCATCCGGAGCGCCGGCACCAGCCCCCCGAGACATCTTAACTCGGGACATAATCGATGAAGCCGGTGTTTCTTTGATACTGGTCGATGTGCCTTCTCGATCTGCTTCCGCAACCATGCTGGCGGCCGGAAGCAATGGAAATTTCACGACATGGATAGGCGCAGACGGGGTCGGACTGGTCACAATCGAGCCTGGTGTGTTGACATCAACGCGTGGCTATGGGGGGGACATCCTGAGTTCAGACGTTTCCCAAGTAACGTCAGCTCTGTTGTCGTCGGCACAGACGACGTCCACACGATCAATGCGCTTTATCGACGGCGAAAATCGCGATTATTCAAGGACCTATACTTGCGAGTACTCGGACCCGGAAAATGCCATTATCGAAATTTTTGACACTCGACGACGAACCCAGCGCATCGTTGAAAGATGTAGGGCGTCCGATCATTCATTTGAAAATGAATACTGGATCGATTCGGATGGCTTGCTCTGGCGATCAGTTCAGTTCGCCGGATCATATATCGGGTATCTGGTTATCGAAAGGCTACACAACTAAGGAACCTCTGAAAAACCTCGGCAATTTGGTGTGATCTGATAGGCTCGGGTAGAACGAACCTGGAGCCTGCGGATGCCCAAACAGATGACTTTTGCCTCTCTTGCCCATGCCACCAAGAAGAAGGTGACACGGCGAGAG
>NZ_JBTUJH010000050.1:0-35852 GCF_058343375.1 Alterinioella sp. | reverse complement strand
AGCAGCAGCACCGGCGGCTATAACGGCCTCAATTAGAGCGCGTCGCGCCTGATCGGATTCGAGCATTCATCGGCCGGACCGAGGCAGCGTTCGCGCAATCGAATGCGTTCGGGTCGGCCGGTGAATTCGATTTGGCGCGACGCGCTATAAAGCAATTCCCGCACTATCTGAGACAGGGTGCATCGCCTGACAGGTTGAAATCCTTGATTTCAGGCCGCGTCAGGGGGGCAGGTTTTTCCGCGACGTGCTACAATGGCCTGAAACCGGCAGCATCGGTCCCAGCCGGCATCGGGAAATGCTTGGCTGGACCTCATGATTTTTGCAAAAAACCCCGCCGTGCAATGACTTGCGCGGCGGGGTTCATGCAGGTTTCAAACCGTCAGCGGGCGATCAATGGGCCGTGGCCGCAGCCCCGCGGCCTGAGGCCTCCAGCCGCTGCGCCGCTGCCGCTTCCTCGGCCTCCTCGTCCCATTCGATGGGTTCAGGGGCACGGACCAGGGCAAGAGCCAGAACCTCACGCACATTCGAGACCGGGATGATCTCCATCCCCGCTTTCACGTTATCGGGGATCTCGGGCAGATCCTTTTCATTGTCTGCCGGGATCAACACGGTTTTGACACCGCCGCGCAACGCCGCCAGCAGTTTCTCCTTCAAGCCGCCGATCGGCAGCACATTGCCGCGCAGCGTCACCTCGCCCGTCATCGCAATATCCTTGCGCACCGGGATCTGGGTCAGCACCGACACGATCGAGGTCACCATCGCCACGCCGGCAGAGGGGCCATCCTTGGGGGTCCCGCCTTCGGGCACGTGCACATGGATGTCGATCTTGTCGAATGTGGGCGGCTTGACCCCGATATCGGGGCTGATCGAGCGCACGAAAGAGCTGGCCGCGTCGATGCTTTCCTTCATCACATCGCCAAGTTTGCCGGTGGTCTTCATCCGGCCCTTGCCGGGCAGGCGCAGCGCCTCGATCGACAACAGATCACCGCCGACCGATGTCCAGGCCAGGCCCGTCACAACGCCGATCTGATCATCCTTTTCGGCCAGACCATATTTGAAGCGCTTGACCCCCAACATGCTTTCCAGGTTTTCGGGGGTGACATCGACCCGGGTGACCTCTTTCTTGACGATCATGGTCACCGCCTTGCGGGCCAGTTTGGCGATCTCACGCTCCAGATTTCGCACCCCCGCCTCACGGGTATAGGTGCGGATCATCTCGGTCAGGGCCGCATCCGAGATTGAAAACTCATCCGCTTTCAGCCCATGGTTCTTGATCTGCTTGGCAATCAGGTGCTGGCGCGCAATTTCGTGTTTTTCATCCTCGGTATAGCCGGCCAGCGGGATGATCTCCATCCGGTCCAGCAGCGGGCTTGGCATGTTATAGGTGTTCGCCGTGGTCAGGAACATCACATTGGACAGGTCATATTCGACCTCAAGATAGTGATCGACAAAGGCCGAGTTCTGTTCCGGATCAAGCACTTCCAGCATGGCGCTGGCCGGATCGCCGCGGAAATCCTGGCCCATCTTGTCGATCTCGTCGAGCAGGATCAGCGGATTGGTCGTCTTGGCCTTTTTCAGCGCCTGGATGATCTTGCCGGGCATCGAGCCGATATAGGTGCGCCGATGGCCACGGATCTCGGATTCGTCGCGCACCCCGCCCAGGCTGATGCGGATAAACTCGCGCCCCGTCGCCCGTGCCACCGATTTGCCGAGGCTGGTCTTGCCCACACCCGGCGGGCCGACAAGGCACAGGATCGGGCCTTTCAGCTTGGCGCTGCGCTGCTGCACGGCCAGATATTCAACGATGCGTTCCTTGACCTTTTCCAGCCCGTAATGATCGTCATCCAGAATCTTTTCAGCCCGGGCCAGGTCTTTCTTGACGCGCGATTTCACGCCCCACGGGATCGACAGCATCCAGTCCAGGTAATTGCGCACAACCGTGGCCTCAGCCGACATCGGCGACATTGATTTCAGCTTCTTGATCTCGCCTTCGGCCTTTTCGCGGGCCTCGCGGCTCAGCTTGGTGTCGGCAATGCGGGCCTCCAGTTCGGCGACCTCATTGGCCCCGTCCTCGCCATCGCCAAGCTCCTTCTGAATGGCCTTCATCTGCTCATTCAGATAATATTCGCGCTGCGTGCGCTCCATCTGGGATTTGACCCGCGTCTTGATCTTCCTCTCGACCTTCATGACGCTCAGCTCGCTCTGCATCAGGCCATAGACCTTCTCAAGCCGCTCCGCGACATTCAGCGTTTCCAGCAGATCCTGTTTCTGGTCCACCTCGATGCCCAGATGGCCTGAAACCAGATCGGCCAGCTTGGCCGCTTCGGTCGATTCCGCAACCGAGGTCAGCGCCTCTTCGGGGATGTTCTTCTTGATCTTGGAATAGCGTTCAAATTCGTCGGCAACAGTTCCCAAAAGCGCCTGAATGGCCTCGGGGTCGCCATCAATTTCGGGCAGATCTTCGGCCGAAGCCTCGAAGAAATCCGCGTTCTCGACAAATCCGGTGATCTGCACCCGGGCGCGCCCCTCGACCAGCACTTTTACGGTGCCATCGGGCAATTTCAGAAGCTGCAGCACATTGGCCAGAACCCCGGTGCGATAGATGCCGTCAGCTTCGGGATCGTCCACACTTGGGTCAATCTGGCTCGACAGCAGAATTTGCCTGTCATCCTGCATGACCTCTTCCAGCGCGCGGACCGATTTTTCACGGCCCACGAAAAGTGGCACGATCATATGCGGAAACACCACGACATCGCGCAGCGGCAGGACAGGATAAGTGATGGTCTGGTCTGGCATTATGCCTTCCTTGTGCTTTGGCAAGAGGGCGCAGATCCCGCATTGTGCAGCAATCCTTGGGCCCACTCCGGTTCAGGATACCTAAATCTGGGGGCGCTGCACCGATGTTTCAACTGCTTTCTCGTTGATCGTCAGTTTGCACCCGGGCGCGCGCCGGGGCAAGGCGCGATCGCGGGGATGGTGAATGTTGCCGGGCATCGGGGCGTTATCGCGGCTCGATATCGCCCTGTGCCCTTTTCGCATGGAACCGCGCCTCGAAACCGGCAAAATCATCCTGCGCAATCGCCGCCCGCATCTGGCCCATAAGCTCCTGATAATAATGCAGGTTGTGCCATGTCAGCAGCATCGAGCTGATAATCTCCTGCGACCGGAACACATGGTGCAGATAGGCGCGGGAATAATTGCAACAGGCCGGACAAGTGCAATCCGCATCCAACGGGCGCGGATCATCGGCGTGGCGGGCGTTCTTGATGTTCACGACACCGCGGCGGGTAAATATTTGCCCGGTGCGGCCCGAGCGCGACGGCAGCACGCAATCCATCATGTCGATACCGCGTTTGACGGCACCGACGATATCATCGGGCTTGCCCACGCCCATCAGGTAGCGCGGTTTGTCCTTTGGCAGCATGTCGGGCGCATAATCGAGGCAGGCAAACATCGCCGCCTGCCCCTCGCCCACCGCCAGACCACCAATCGCATAGCCCTCAAAGCCGATTGCGCGCAGGGCCTCGGCGCTTTCGCCGCGCAGGTCGCGTTCAAGACCGCCCTGCTGAATGCCAAACAGCGCATGCCCCGGCCGGTCGCCGAACGCTTCCCGGCTGCGCGCGGCCCATCGCATCGACAATTGCATGCTTTCGGCGATCTTTGTCCGGTCGGCGGGCAGCGCCGGGCATTCGTCGAAACACATCACGATGTCAGACCCCAGAAGCCGCTGGATCTGCATCGAGGTTTCCGGGCTGAGCATATGGCGCGACCCGTCGATATGGCTGCGAAATGTCACGCCTTCTTCGGTCAGTTTGCGCAGATCGGCCAGGCTCATCACCTGAAACCCGCCGCTATCGGTCAATATCGGCCCCTGCCAGTTCATGAACCGGTGCAGCCCCCCCAACCGGTCGATGCGTTCGGCCCCCGGGCGCAGCATCAGATGATAGGTATTGCCAAGCAGGATATCGGCCCCCGTGGCCGCCACGCTTTCGGGCAGCATCGCCTTGACCGTCGCCGCCGTGCCCACCGGCATGAAGGCGGGCGTGCGAATGACGCCGCGCGGGGTGGTGATCACGCCGCTGCGGGCCCGGCCTGATGTGGCGTTCAGCGAAAACGAAAACGGGGTGGTCATATCGGGGCCTTGTCCTGATTGGCGCGCGCCCCGTTCATAGGCGAATCTGCCGGGATGGAAAGAGACAGGGCAACAACTCGCAAAGCGACAGGTCAGGGAAACTCGCGAAAGCGGCCCGGTTTTCGTGCCCGTATCAGACGCATGGGCTGGACGCCCGCGCCGACAAACCCTATATCTTTGGTCAACTATAGCCTGGACATCTCCCATGACCCAATCGCAAGAGCAGCTTGAAGGCACCCCGCTGATCAAGCCATCCTCCACCGATCACCCGCTTTATGACACTGTCATCGAGGCCTGTCGTTCCGTCTATGACCCTGAAATCCCGGTCAATATCTATGATCTGGGCCTGATCTACACGGTCGAGATCAGCCCCGAGAACGAGGTCGAGATCCTGATGTCGCTGACCGCGCCCGGCTGTCCGGTGGCCGGCGAGATGCCGGGTTGGGTGGCCGATGCCGTTGGCCCCTTGGGGGGCGTGAAGACGGTGAATGTGGAGCTGGTCTGGGAACCGCCCTGGGGCATGGATATGATGTCGGACGAGGCGCGGCTTGAGCTAGGGTTCATGTAGCTTATCAAGCCTTTTGGCTTGAACTTTTCATTTTCAAGCCATTTAACTTGATTTAATGATTATCAGGCCTTATGGCTTGATACATGATCGAAGCCACCCCTTCCGCCGCAGTCCTGACAGGCGATCTGGTCGATTCGTCCATAGCAGGCCCCATCGCAACCGGCTTGGCCATGCAACGTATTGAATCGGCGCTTGAACGCGTCGAGAATTGGGCCGATAACGGCCGCGGATATTTCACTCGTATTCGTGGTGATGGGTGGCAATTCATTGTTCAAAATCAACGCTATGCCCTGCGTTCTTCTCTCATGATATTTGCCAGCCTGCGATCGGACAGGGATCTGCCGCAGACCCGCATCTCTATCGGGCTGGACGGCATTGACCATATTGCCGGGCCAGACCTGTCTGCGGCAAACGGGCCAGCCTTCAATATTTCCGGCCAACAGCTCGACGCTATGAACAAGACCGATCGGTTCATTGTCGGCGGGGCAACCGCGACCAGATTGCATCGCGCGGTAGTCACTTTGGTCGAAGACCACATCAGCCGCTGGACCCCGGAACAGGCCGAAGCCGCGGCCCTCTATCTGGACCCGACCGATCCCACATTGAAGGAAATTTCCGAAGCCCTTGGCATCTCGACCCAGGCTGTCCATTCCCGTATCAAAGGGGGCGGCGCGCAAGCCCTGCGCCGGGCCGTCAAATATTGGGAAGACCACGCGGAGCAAGCCCGATGCTAGAGACTATCGCAGCCCTTCTCGCCGCCCATGCGCTGGCTGATTTCATCTTTCAGACCAAATGGATGGCGGAAAACAAGCGTGACCTCGGGCCGCTGATTCTTCACACCGGCATCGTTTTTTCCCTCAGCCTGCTGGCCCTTGGCGGCACCCTTTGGCCCGCCGTTTTCATCGCCCTGATCCACCTGCAGATCGACTTTGTCAAAGCCCGCATCGGCAATCAGAGCCTGGCCCATTTCCTGACCGATCAGGCGGTGCATGGGGTCTCGATCCTGATCACCGCAGCACTTTGGCCACTGGGTTTCGGTGCCGGCCTCTGGCCACAGATCCATGCCGATATCGCCCCGGCCCTGATCCTGTTGGCGGGCGCAGCCCTGGCCACCCGGATGGGGCAGTTTCTGGTCGGCAAGCTGATGGCCCCCTTTGCCTCTGATATCCACGAGGAAGACGGGTTGCCAAATGGCGGCGCGCTGATTGGCCTGATGGAACGCGGGCTGACCTTCATCTTTGTGCTGGCCGGCCAGGCCACCGCTGTCGGCCTGCTGATTGCCGCAAAATCCTTTCTGCGTGTCGGCACCGCCAATGAAAGCCGCAAGATGGCGGAATATGTTATCATCGGCACGCTGGCCTCGATCGGATGGGCGCTGGCAGTGGCCTATGGCACGCAGAGCCTGTTTCAGATGATACGCAACGCTTGAGATTTCGCCGCGCCTGACCTACATCAAAGGCAACGTGACAAAGGACTAGAACCCATGTTCGGCATTCCCGGCAAACAGGCCGTCACCATGACCCCGCGCGCCGCGGACCAGATCACCCGGCTGATGGCCAGGGGCGACACGAAAGGCTTGCGCATCGGCGTCAAGAAGGGCGGCTGTGCCGGCATGGAATACACCATGGACACGGTCAACGAGATCGACCCGCATGATGAGATCGTGGAACAGGACGGGGCCCGCGTGATGATCGCACCGATGGCGCAGATGTTCCTGTTCGGCACCGAAATCGACTATGAGGTTTCGCTGCTTGAGGCCGGGTTCCGGTTTCGCAACCCCAATGTCTCGGATGCCTGTGGCTGCGGCGAATCGATCAAGTTCAAGGATGTCGCCGAGCTTGAGGCCGAGCACGCGCCCAGAACACTTCTCAGAAAACCTGACACAGGCGACGCTGCCTGAAATCGAAGATTTCAACGCGCCCGGCGATGTGCCCTGTCGCAACTATTGCGAGACGTGCTTCAGGTGTTTTTCAAATGCAGATAGGTCTGTTCGAACCGGCGCATCAGATGCAGCCCGGCCAATACAACTGTATCTGACCCCATCGGGGCCACATTGGTCTCGAAATTCGGGTTGAAAAACAGCGGGATTGAAATCCGTTCCGCCTGCGTGCCGCGCACCCGGTGCGGCGTGGCGATGATCCGCCCGGCGCTCCACATCTCCAGCATCTCGCCGAAATTGACCACAAATTCCCCCACCGGGGCCTGCACCGCCTGCCAATTGCCATCGCGGTCCTGCACCTCCAGCCCCGGCGCGCCATCGGTGGCCAACAGCGTCAGGCAGCCATAATCGGTATGCGCGGCAATGCCGAAATCCTTGTCGCCCGCCCAATCGGGCCGCGCCGGGTAATAATTGCCCCGCAAGAGCGCCATCGGCCGGGTAAACTTGGTGTCAAAGAAATCGGCAGGCGCCTCGATGGATCTGGCGATGGCCAAGAGCAGTTTCAGCGCAAAGCCGGTTGATTTGGTGTAATAGGCCAGCACCGCATCGCGGAAACCCGCGGGTGCCTCCGGCCATTGATTTGGCGCATAAACCGGCAGCGCCCTGTGCGGGTCGCCCTCGGGCAGGTCCAGACCACAATCAAACACTTCCTTGTAGTCGGGGTTGGCGTCGGGATCGACCTGTTCGGACTGCGCCGCGCCCCAGCCGCGATTGGCCCCGGTGCGGCCCATGTCAACCGCCGCCTTCACATCCATGGGCTGATGGAAAAAAAGCCGGTATTGCGTGATCAGCGCCTGAACCTCAGTGGCCGAAATGGGCGTATTGAAAAGCGTCAGAAACCCCAGTTCGGTGGCGGCTCTGGTCAGCAATTCCATCGATCTTGTGTGGTCCCAATGGCCGGGATCGGTCAATGCGGCGGCGTCAATACGGGGAATATCAGTCATACTGGTCAAATACCTTGCGCGTGATTTGGGTCTGGCACCTTGTGCGCGGAACCGGGGCCGTCAGTGAAATACGCCATAACGTCCCCCTTTTGAAGCCGTCAAAATCGCGCTATGGCAAGGGTCACTGAAACAGACGTGACAGGAGCCGCCGCAATGCCCGGAAAACTCGCCGCCGGAAACTGGAAGATGAACGGAACCACCGCCGCGCTGGCCCAGGCCCGCGCCCTGGCAGCCGCCTGCCCCGATCCCGGCGTTTCGGTCCTGATCTGCCCGCCCGCGACGCTGCTATCGCGCCTGTCGGACATTCTGGCCGCGGGCCCGATTGCCACCGGTGGTCAGGATTGCCACCCGCAGGCCTCGGGTGCGCATACCGGCGACATATCCGCCGCCATGCTGGCCGATGCCGGGGCGGGCCATGTCATTCTGGGCCATTCCGAGCGCCGCGCCGATCATGGCGAAAGCAACGCTGACGTGCGATCCAAGGCCGAGGCCGCCATTTCCGCCGGGCTGATCGCAATCGTCTGCGTCGGCGAAACCGGGGCTGAGCGCGACGCCGGCGATACCCTGAGCGTCATCGAAGGCCAACTGGCCGGATCCCTGCCCGACGCCATCACGCCGGCCACGCTGGTGGTTGCCTATGAACCGGTCTGGGCCATCGGCACCGGCCGGGTGCCCACGCTGGAGCAGATCGGCGAAGTTCACACCATGATCCGCGCCAATCTTTGCACCCGCTACGGGGCCGGGACCGGCGATGAGATCACCTTGCTTTATGGCGGGTCGGTCAAAGGCGCGAATGCGGAGGAAATCTTTGCCGTGCCACATGTGAACGGCGCGCTGGTTGGTGGGGCCTCTCTGAAAGCGGATGATTTCCTGCCCATCATTCAGGCGCTCGAGGCGTCCTGACGCGGGCTGACCATCAGGTGAATGCCGTCCCTGGCCCGCACCGTCAGATGCGCCACCGGCACCGGCACCTTGCCCGCGATCGCATCAAAGCGGAAATGTTTGACCAGCATCGACAGCAAGAGCGGCCCCTCGACCATGGCAAACCCCGCCCCGGTGCAAACCCGCGGACCGCTGGAAAACGGCATATAGGCCTTGCGCATGCAGGCGCGCCCGTTCTCGGTGCCCCAACGGGCGGGGTCAAAACCATCGGGATTGTCCCAAAACCGGTCATGGCGATGCAGATGCCAGGGTGACAGCACCACCTGCGCGCCGGGCTTTACATCGCGCTTGCGAAACACTTCCGGGCGGGTGGTCTGGCGCACCATCATCGGCACTGGTGGATAAAGCCGCAACGCCTCGCGGAATACATCGCGGCTGATCCGCAGCTTCGACATGACCGAAAAATCGCAGGTTTCCAACACCGCCGCCTCGCGCGCCACCTTGTCCTGCCATTGCGGGTTGGTTGCCAACAGATAAAGCGTCCAGGCCAGGGCCGAGGCGCTGGTTTCATGCCCCGCCAAAAAGAAAATCGCCACCTGATCGACCATTTCATCGGCGCTGAAACACTGCCCGGTCTCGGGGTCCGGCGTCGTCATGATCTTGGTCGCCAGATCGTCGGGCGCAGTGCCCGCCTTGATTTCTGCCATCCGTTCCGCGGTCAACCGGGTGATCAGCCCCCGAATGGCGCGCGCGGTGGCCCGGGTCACCCGGCGATGCCCGCGCGGCATAAACTTTGGCAGCGGCAGAAAGGCGGCCAGGTTCAAGATCGGCTGCGAGCGCTGGTAGTCACGAAACTGGGTAAAGACCTCGGCGGCAATCTCATGCTCGATCGGGATCGAAAACAGCGTGCGGAAAATCACATCTGCGGCGGCATGGCTCATCGCCGCCTCTACCTCGACCGGGCCCTGCCCCATCCGCGCACAGGCCGCTTCAGATGCCGCCCACATCGCCGGAAAAGTATCGCGCAGCCGGCCGCCTTCAAATGCCGGGTCGATGATGCGGCGCTGACGCTTCCAGGTCTCGCCATTGGTCAGGAACACCGAGTCCCCCAATAGCGGCCGCAGCCCTTCGCCGATCCGGTCGGATTTCGGAAAATCATCCGGGCGTTCCTTCAGCACCAGATTTATCAGCGTCGGATCATTCACCATATAGCTGCGGAAAAACGGCGTGCGGAACTCAGCCATCCAGGCATGATAGAGCCGCGCCGGTTGCGCCGACAGAATATCCTGCCGGAACAGCCTGAGATAGCGCAACAGCGAGACACGATCAGGGCGGGATGGCGGCTTGGGCGGTATCATTCACCTATCCGTATACCGGTTGACCGCGCGTTCAATGCGGCTTTTCGACGGGGCCCGGCCGGCAAAGCGCGCGGCCAGCGTTAGCGGCCCGGCGGTGATCTGGAAATAATCATAGCTGCCCGGCCGATCAAACGCATTGAGATACTGAAAATGCAGCTCGAAAAGCCGCCAGCGCAGCGCCTTCCATTTCGCAGGTGACAAGGTCTGCGAAAACGCCGCCGAGATCACCAGCGGCCAGCGCTTGCCGGTCTCAGGGGCCACCCCTGAGACGCTGACCGGATCACACAGCGCAAAGGCACAGCCATCACCGGGCGCAGAAACATCGACCCAGGTCAGTTCGCTGCGTTGGCACAGATATTCCAGATCGCCGCGCAATTTCCGCGCCTTGGGCAGGAACGACACCATCGGCATCACCTGACCAAGCGACAGAAAGGACAACGCCGGCCCGGCCACCGGCAAGCGCCGCTGGCGCATCAGATCGGCCAGCACATTCACCGCCAGATGCGCGCCCGAACTGTGACCCACGATCAGAACTTCGTCGGCATCTGAGGCCATGGCCTCGATGACGCGGGTCTTGAATTCCTCCAGCCGGGCCTCCAACGCCGGCGGATTGGCCCCGCCATGGCGGGCCGTAAAGGCGTAATCATGCATCAGATAATAGGCCAGCACCTTGCCGTCATGGCGTTTGAACAGCGCCAGCACCGCCCAGACGGTCAACCCGCCCACAATCATCCCGAACACGCTCAGCGGCACCCCGGTCAGAACCGCCCCCAACCAGGCGATCAGCACCGCCACCCCCGCCCCGGCCAAAAGCGCGATCACAAGTTGGCCGAGCAGAAACACCACCGGATAAAGCGCCGCAATCACCGGCCCCTTGCGCAACCGAAACAGACGAAACAGCGCGCCCGACCCGATATAGGCCCAGGCGGTGCGCAAAAGCTGCCAATAGGTCGCGGCAATGCCATGGGAGATGCTGTCCTTGACGATATCGGACCAGATCAGAACCTCGATATCGGCGCGCGTGTGCTGGCCCTCAATCTCGGTCTCGACATGCCAGCCAAACGGCCCCTCGATCGCCTGTTTCGACAGCGAAATCTCATAACCCGAGATCGCCGCCTGCTGGCCCGCCTCGCGCCGATACCGCTCGCGGTATTTGCGCGCCGGCACAGGATCAAAGCCGGGAATATAAAGCACCCGACGCGCGCGCACCTGCTGAGAGTTGTCGGTCATATATCGCTGCCCTGCCCATCCATGGGCTCAGGTTAGCGGATAATCTGGGCAAGGCTATGGCGAACTCCGCCCCGCGCGCGGCCAAAATCCGATAGACAACGACCCACCGCCTGCCTAAATGCCCGCCATGATCGCAGATCTCACCATCGACGCCATCGGCCTTCTGTGCCCCCTGCCCGTCCTGCGGCTGCGCAAACGCCTGAGCCAGCTGCAATCGGGCCAGATCGCCTGCCTGCTGGCCGATGATCCTGCCGCCGCCATCGACGTGCCGCATTTCTGCACTGAGCAGGGCCACGCCTTCCTGGGCGACCAGCCCCACCAACAGGCCACCGCCTATTTCATCCGCAAGGCCTGATCTTCTTCTTTGTCCAAATACTCAAAAACCTGCCCGCGCGGGATGCGCTGCCCCAAATCCGGCATATTGCCGCGCCACCAGGACCAAAAAACCAGCGGCGCGCCAGCGCCTCAATCTGGTTGAATGCCACTCACTCCGCCGCGGTCGCCACCGCTGGACCACCGGCCCGGAACGCCGCCAGCAGCTCTGATCGCCGCGCAGCTGCCGCCGCCGCATTGGCCATCTTGACCGGGCCAAACCCGCGGATCTGGCGCGGCAGCCCGGCCAGCTCCATCGCCAGGCTCAGCGTCTCGGGCGTTACATCGCGCAGCAGCTCGCCCATATCGCGCTCATACTCCTTGATCAAACGGCGCTCCATGCGCCGCTCCGCCGAATAACCGAACAGATCCAACGGTGTGCCGCGCAGCCACTTCATCCGCGCCAGAACCCTGTATAGCCCGCCAATCCAGGGCCCGAAGGCGCGCTTTTTCGGACGGCCCGCCGCATCGCGACCAGGCAATAGCGGCGGGGCCAGGTGATAGGTCAGCCGCAGATCGCCCTCAAACAGCGCGCGCGCCTTGGCCTCGGTCTCCAGATGCAGCCGCGCAACTTCATATTCATCCTTGTAAGCCAATAGCTTATGGTATCCCAAAGCCACCGCCTCGCGCAGGCCGGGATCATCCACGCTATCGACCAGGCGGCGGTATTTCCGTGCCAGCCGGGCGCTTTGATAGGCCACCAGATGGCTGGCGCGATAGGCAATCCGCTCCTCCAGGCTTTTTGGCAAGGCAATCACCTGCGCGGTGCCGATCCGCCCGGCCTCCTCCGGATTCAGCACCGCCCACCTTCCCAGCGCAAACGCCTCCTTGTTGCGCGCAGGTGCCGCCCCGTTCAGTTCAATGGCCCGCAAAATCGCCGCTTCAGACAGCGGCACCAGCCCCATCTGCCAGCTTGCCCCCAGGATCATCATGTTCGAAAAGATCGAATCGCCGATCAGTGCGCGGGCCAGTTCCGAGGCATCAAAAAACGCCACGCCATCCCCAAGACGCGCTTGAAGAGCAATCTCCAAATCCTTCACCGGAATACGAAATTCGGTATCGTGGGTAAAGTCACCGGTGATGATCTCATGCGCATTGACCACCGCCTTCGTGCGCCCGGTCGTCATCAGGCCCAGCGTTTTCGCCCCCGCCGTCACCACCAGATCACCGCCAATCACGGCATCGGCCTCGCCCACGGCCACCCGAATGGCGCTGATATCCTCGGGCGTCTCGGCCAGGCGCAGATGGATGTGAACCGCGCCACCCTTTTGCGCCAGCCCCGCCATCTCGATCATGCCGGCCCCCTTGCCATCCAGCTGCGCCGCCTGCGCCAGCACCGCGCCGATGGTCACCACACCGGTGCCGCCGACACCGGTGATCACGATATTATGGGTGCCGTTGATCATCGGCAGGTCCGGCGCGCGAAGATCACCAATATCAACCGCGGCCGAGGCCTCCTTGCGGATCTTGCCGCCCGAGACGGTCACGAAAGACGGGCAGAACCCGTTGACGCAGGAAAAATCCTTGTTGCACGATGATTGATCAATTGCCCGCTTGCGCCCCAGTTCGGTCTCCAGCGGCACGATGGAGACGCAATTCGACTGCACCCCGCAATCGCCGCAGCCCTCGCAGATATCGGGGTTGATGAAGACGCGCTTGTCGGGGTCGGGAAACAGCCCGCGCTTGCGGCGACGGCGCTTTTCGGCGGCACAGGTCTGCACATAGATGATGGCGCTGACACCCTCGATCTTCTGGAACCGTTCCTGCACCGGCATCAGCTGATCACGGGTATGACGTTCCAGCCCCTTGGGGAAACCTGCAAAATCAATCTCTTCCTTGGGATCATAGACCAAGGCGATATGCTCCACGCCCATCGCCTTGATCTCATGCGCGATGCGTTCGGGGCTCAGGTCGCCCTCATTTTGCTGACCGCCGGTCATGGCGACGGCATCATTGAACAGAATCTTGTAGGTGATGTTGGTGCCCGCCGCCAGCGCCGCCCGAATGGCCATGATGCCGGAATGATTATAGGTGCCCTCGCCCAGATTCTGAAACATATGATGCCGGGTCGAAAACGGGGCCTCGCCCATCCAGTTTGCCCCTTCGCCGCCCATATGGGTATAGGCCTCGGTGTTGCGGTCCATCCATTTGGCCATGAAGTGACAGCCAATCCCGGCCCCGGCGCGCGCATCTTCGGGCACTTTGGTCGATGAATTATGCGGGCAGCCCGAACAGAACCATGGCAGCCGCGTTGCCAGTTCCTGCGCGTTATCGGCGCGCATCGCATCGCGCACCTTGGCAATGCCCGCAGTGATCCGATCCGTGCTGCGCCCCTCCTCGATCAGGATCTCGCCCAGTTTCACGGCGATATCATTCGGGTCCAGCGCAAAATGGGTGGGAAACAGAACCTCGTCGCCCTTCTTGAACCCGTAAACCCGGCGGCCCTGACGATCATCGAAAATCGCCTCCTTGACCTGGACTTCGATCAGCTTGCGCTTTTCCTCGATCACCACGATCAGATCCAGCCCTTCGGCCCAATCGTGAAAACCCTTCATGTCCAGCGGCCAGGTCTGCCCGACCTTATAGGTGGTCACGCCAAGCCTTTCGGCCTCTTCCTCGCCAATGCCCAGCAGTTCCAGCGCATGCACCAGATCAAGCCAGTTCTTGCCCGCCGCGACAAATCCGATCTTGGCACCGGGCTTGCCCAAAATCCGCTTGTCCATGCCATTGGCATGTGAAAACGCCTCGGCGGCAAAGCGTTTATGGGCCAGCAGGCGTTCCTCTTGCGCGATCCAGTGATCGCCCAGCCGGATATTCAGCCCGCCCTCGGGCATGTCGAAATCCGGCGTCACAAATGACATCCGATCCGGGCGGCCATCGACAACGGATGTGGCCTCGACCGTGTCCTTCATCGTCTTGAGGCCAACCCAGACCCCGGCAAAGCGGCTCAGTGCGATGCCATAGGCCCCGTAATCGAGGATCTCCTGCACGCCTGCGGGCGACAGCACCGGCATATGCACATCGACCAGCGCCCAATCGGATTGGTGGCACACGGTCGAGCTTTCGCCAGTGTGATCGTCCCCCATCGCCATCAGCACGCCGCCATGGCGCGAGGTGCCCGCCATATTGACATGGCGCATCACATCACCGCTGCGATCAACCCCCGGCCCCTTGCCATACCAAAGACCAAAGACGCCGTCATATTTGCCTTCGCCGCGCAGTTCGGCCTGTTGCGACCCCCAGAGCGCGGTGGCGGCAAGGTCTTCGTTCTGGCCCGGCTGAAACAGGATATCGGAGGCCTGCAACAGCTTTTCCGCCTTGGCCATCTGCAGATCAACCGCGCCCAGAGGCGAGCCGCGATAGCCGGTGACAAATCCGGCCGTGTTCAGCCCGGCCCGGCGATCGCGCCGTTTCTGCATCAGCACCAGACGCACCAGCGCCTGCGTGCCATTCAGCAGAACAGGCGATTTTTCGAGGTCGAAACGATCTTGAAGCGAGATGTGCGCAATACCCATGCAGTCCTCCCAGACGGCGCTGCGATTTGCCGTATTATAGGTCAATGATTGTGACCTTTCAAGCATTCTTTGCACGCCCGCCGCGCATTGATCGTTGAAAATCAGATCAACATGGCTAGGTTGCGCCTAGCGAACCGATGACCCCAGAGACCGAAACAGGACAGGTGCCCAATGGACTGGGACAAGCTGCGTATCTTTCATGCCGTTGCCGATGCCGGCAGCCTGACCCATGCCGGCGACACGCTGCATCTCAGCCAATCTGCGGTCAGTCGACAGGTGCGCGCGCTTGAGGAAAGCCTGAACACGACGCTGTTTCACCGCCATGCGCGCGGGTTGATCCTGACCGAACAGGGTGAACTTCTGTTCGATGCCACCCGGTCGATGTCGAAACGGCTCGATACCGCCGTCGCCCGCATTCGCGACAGCGAAGAGGAAGTGTTCGGCGAATTGCGCGTCACCACCACCGCCGGTTTTGGCCTGTTATGGCTGGCCCCGCGCCTGCCGCAGCTTTACAAAACCTCGCCGCATATCAAGATCGACCTGATTCTGGAGGAACGCGTGCTGGATCTGCCAATGCGCGAGGCCGATGTCGCCATTCGCATGAAAGAACCCTCCCAGGCCGATCTGATTCGCCGGAAACTGATGACGGTGCGGATGTGCCTGTTTGCCAGCTCCGCCTATATCGCCGAACACGGCGCACCAACATCGCTGGAGGGCTTGAGCAATCACCGTTTGATCAGCCAGGCCGTCAACGCGGCCCAGGTCAGCGCCGGGGCCAGCCTGCTGAGGCGGATCCTGTCCTATGAAATTGGCAACACCCTGACCGTAAACAATTATTTTGGGGTCTTGCAGGGCGTGTTGCATCATCTGGGCATCGGGCTGCTGCCCGATTACCTGACCGATGATTTCCCCGATCTGGTCCGCGTTCTGCCCGATGTGCAAAGCAATGAAGTGCCGGTTTTCCTGGCCTATCCCGAAGAGCTGCGCCATTCCAAACGCATCGAGAATTTCCGCGATTTCGTCACCGAAGAGATCATCGCCCACCGCCGCCGCCGCCGGGATCAGGAAAGCTGAACGCCGGCGCGATACTGTGAGCCATGTGCAACGTGCATAGCAGCAATGCGGCGTTGCGGCGAATTTTCCCTTGATCGGGCAAACCCGGCTGTCTATCTGGGTAATCAGTGAGGCGCAACGCTGTTGCTCTTACTACCTCCCTGTTGGACTTTGGCCGAGCTTTTGCTCGGCCTCTTTTTTTGTCGAGCCTCCGACGCAAGCGGGGCCTGGTTGCACCCGCGGGCTTGCAACCGCCAAAACGGCCGATTGGTGCCCCCACCTGTGACCTCTGGCCCCTTCCCCCCGCGCAGAGCTTGCCCTAAAGAGGCGCCAAAGCAGCCTCGGGGGATTTAACGACCATGCAGGAACCGGCCATCACGCCTGATCTTATCGCCGCGCATGGGCTGTCGCGCGATGAATACGCAAATATCATCCGCATCCTGAACCGCGAGCCGAATTACACCGAACTGGGCATTTTCTCGGCGATGTGGAACGAACATTGTTCCTATAAATCCTCTAAGAAATGGCTGCGCACCCTGCCCACAACAGGCCCGCAGGTCATCTGCGGCCCCGGGGAAAATGCCGGCGTGGTCGATATTGGCGATGGTCAGGCGATTGTCTTCAAGATGGAGAGCCACAACCACCCCTCCTATATCGAGCCCTATCAGGGGGCGGCGACCGGCATGGGCGGCATCCTGCGCGATGTCTTTACCATGGGCGCGCGCCCCATCGCGGCGATGAATGCGCTGTCCTTTGGCGAACCCGACCACCCCAGGACCCGCCAGCTTGTGCATGGCGTGGTCGAAGGCATCGGCGGCTATGGCAATTGTTTCGGCGTGCCCACCGTGGGCGGCGAGGTCCGGTTTCATGCCGCATATAACGGCAATTGCCTGGTCAATGCCTTTGCCGCCGGTCTGGCCGATACCGACAAGATATTCTATTCGGCGGCCTCTGGCGTCGGCATGCCGGTGGTCTATCTCGGGGCCAAAACGGGCCGCGATGGGGTCGGCGGGGCCACCATGGCCAGCGCCGAGTTCGACGACACGATCGAGGAAAAGCGCCCAACGGTGCAGGTGGGCGACCCCTTCACCGAAAAGCGCCTGATGGAGGCGACGCTGGAGCTGATGGCGACCGGCGCAGTGATCTCGATTCAGGATATGGGGGCCGCCGGGCTGACCTGTTCGGCGATTGAAATGGGCGATAAGGGCGGGCTTGGCGTGCGGCTCGACCTCGACGCGGTGCCGCAGCGCGAAGACAACATGACCGCCTATGAGATGATGCTGTCGGAAAGCCAGGAGCGCATGCTGATGGTGCTGCGCCCCGAACTGGAAGACGCCGCCCGCGCGGTGTTTGACAAATGGGACCTGGATTTTGCCATTGTCGGCGAAACCATCGCCGAGGATCGGTTCATTGTCGAACATGGCGGCCGGGTGATGGCCGATCTGCCCCTGGCCACCCTGTCGGGATCGGCCCCCGAATATGACCGGCCCTGGGTGGAAACGCCGCCAGCGGGCGATATGGAGCCAGTGCCGGGTATCGACCCTATCGACGGGCTGCGGGCGCTGATATCCTCGCCCAATTATGCCGCCAAACAATGGGTCTATGAACAATATGATTCCATGGTCATGGCCGATACCATGCGCGCGCCGGGGCTTGGCGCGGGCGTGGTGCGGATCCATGGCAGCGACAAGGCGCTGGCCTTCACCTCGGATGTGACGCCGCGCTATGTCAAGGCCAACCCCTATGAGGGCGGCAAACAGGCGGTGGCCGAGGCCTATCGCAACCTGACCGCGACCGGGGCACGCCCCCTGGCCACCACCGACAACATGAATTTCGGCAATCCCGAAAAGCCCGAGATCATGGGCCAGTTCGTCGGTGCCATCAAAGGCATCGGAGCCGCCTGCCGGGCGCTGGACATGCCGATCGTGTCGGGCAATGTCTCGCTCTATAATGAAACCGACGGTGCCGGCATTCTGCCGACGCCGACCATCGGTGCTGTCGGGCTGCTCGATCATCTGGGTGATCTTATCGGCGGGTCGGCGCGCGACGGCCATGTCGCCATTCTGGTGGGGGAGACCCGCGGCCATCTGGGGCAATCGGCGCTGCTGGCGGAAGTGTTCAACCGCGAGGATGGCGACGCGCCGCAGGTCGATCTGGAGGCCGAGAAGCGCCATGGTGATTTCATCCGCGACAACCGCCAATGGATCGACATGTGCCAGGATCTCGCCGATGGCGGTCTGGCGATGGCCGCGTTCGAAATGGCCGAAGCCTCGGGTGTCGGGGTCAACCTTGATGCCGGCGATACCGAAACGCTGTTTGGCGAAGATCAGGCCCGCTATCTGATTGCCTGTTCCTATGACAAGGCCGAGGCGCTGATGATCGCGGCGGGCAAAGCTGGCGTGCCGATTGAAACCGTGGGCCGGTTTGGTGGCGACACGGTGCGCATGGGAGCCAGCGCGGCGGCGCTTGCGGATCTGGCGACGGCCTATCGTGGCAGTTTCAGTGCCGCGTTCGCATGACCCGAAATCTGCACCCGGTGTGCACAGGATGTGCACGCCTGGTGCACAGCCGATTTCGCCTCGCCTCGCCTTGCATGACACCGGGTGCGGCTCTACATTCTGTGATGACAAGAGAGGGATCCCCATGGCCATAAATGCCAGAGATATCGAAGCCCTGATCCGCATTGCCTTTCCCGACGCGGTGATAAATGTGCAAGGCGAAGACGGCACCCATTTCGCTGCTGAAGTGATCGACGAAAGCTTTCGCGGCAAGAACAGGGTGCAGCAGCAGCGCGCCGTCTATGCCGCCCTGAAGGGCCGGATGGATGGCAGCGCAGGCGAATTGCACGCGCTGGCTTTGACGACCAAGGCCCCGGAATAAAACAATAAACTCGCCTGGCTGCGGGCGAAGGACAAAGGAATGTCGGCAATGACCGCTCAAGACACGATCAAGGAAACCGTCACATCGAATGATGTTGTGCTGTTCATGAAAGGCACCAAGACGATGCCACAATGCGGGTTCTCATCCCGCGTGGCGGGCGTGCTCAATTTCATGAATGTCGAATTTGCCGATGTGAATGTGCTGGCCGATGAAGACATCCGCCAGGGTATCAAGGACTATTCTGACTGGCCGACCATCCCGCAACTTTATGTAAAGGGCGAGTTTGTCGGCGGTTGCGACATCATCACTGAGATGATGCTGTCGGGTGAACTGGATCAACTCTTTGAAACCAATGACGTTTCCTTTGACAAGGATGCGGCAGAGAAGATTCGCGCCGCGAACGCCTGAGAGGGGTTTCGACGTGGCTTCGCCACGCCGACCATGCGGGGGCCAGCCCCCGCACCCCCGGAGTATTTGCACAAAGAAGAAGGCTATCAGCCCTTCTTTGTGGCCCCTTTTTTTACGTGCTTGGTGAGCCGCGAGGGGATGGATTTCTTGCGGTTTTTATAGGGATTGGCGTCAGCCTGTGAACGCATATGCAGCCTGATCGGCGTTCCGGGCATATCAAAGTCCACCCGCAAGCCGTTGACAAGATATCGCGAATAGCTTTCCGGGAGTTTTTCGGGCAACGAACACATGACCACGAAACCCGGTGGCCGCGTTTTGGCCTGGGTCATGTAGCGCAGCTTGATCCGGCGCCCCGACGGTGCGGGCGGCGGATGCGCCTCAATCATACCCGCCAGCCATGAATTGAGCCGCGCCGTGGGAATGCGGCGGTTCCAGACCTCATGGGCCTTGATGATCGCCTCCTGCAACCGGTCCAACCCCCGGC
Organism: Alterinioella sp.; assembly: GCF_058343375.1. NCBI lineage: Bacteria > Pseudomonadati > Pseudomonadota > Alphaproteobacteria > Rhodobacterales > Paracoccaceae > Alterinioella > Alterinioella sp. The sequence continues at coordinate 16,087 of NZ_JBTUJH010000050.1, read as the reverse complement.
CCGTCTTTGCCGAAACCGTCACCAGAGGGGCCCCGCGCAATTGCGGCAGCAGGCGCTCGAACGCCTCTTTGAGGTCGCGCAGTTTTTCCTGCTTTGCTTCCTCGACATCCCATTTATTCACTGCCAGGACAACAGCGCGCCCTTCGCGTTCGGCAAGGTCGGCAATGCGCAGGTCCTGGCTCTCAAAGGGAATCGCAGCGTCAAGCAAGACAACCACGACTTCGGCAAATTTCACGGCGCGCAGCCCATCCGAAACCGAGAGTTTTTCCAGCTTTTCCTGAACTTTGGCGCGTTTTCGCATACCAGCAGTGTCAAATATCCGCATCGCCGTGCCGTTCCAATTGATAGCCACGGCGATTGAATCGCGGGTGATCCCGGCCTCGGGGCCGGTCAGCAGGCGATCCTCGCCCAGGATCTTGTTGATCAGAGTGGATTTTCCGGAATTGGGGCGGCCAATAACGGCAATCTGCAGGGGCTTTTTCTGCGCGGTCGCATCCTCCCCGTCCTCGACATCCACATCGGTCACGGCTTCCTCGGCGCGGGCGGCGGCGGCATCGATCATCGGTGCCAAGGTCACGGCGAGTTCTGCCATCCCCTCACCGTGTTCGGCCGAGAGCGCGATCGGATCGCCAAGCCCGACACGATAGGCTTCGAACACACCGGCCTCAGCGGCGCGCCCTTCGGCCTTGTTGGCCCCAAGGATGACCGGCGTTCCGGACCGTCGCAGGATATCGGCAAAAACCTCATCGGTTGGGGTCAGCCCGGCGCGCGCATCAATCAGGAACAGGCAGGCATCAGCCATTCCTACGGCGCGTTCGGTCAGGCGACGCATGCGGCCCTGCAGGCTGTCATCGGTGGCCTCCTCCAGCCCCGCCGTATCGATCACGGTAAAGCGCAGATCGCCCAGGCGGGCATCGCCCTCACGCAGGTCACGCGTCACGCCCGGCTGGTCATCGACCAGCGCCAGGCGCTTGCCCACCAGACGGTTGAACAGCGTGGATTTTCCGACATTCGGTCGCCCGACAATGGCCAGAACAAAGCTCATCGGCCCCAATTCCTTCAGCTAACAGACCGCGCCGGATACCGCAGCCGGTGACAGAAGAAAAGGCCCCAGCTTCTTCTTTGCAAAAATACTCATGCAGCTGATCGGACACGACGTGCCGCCAATGGCGGTTGCACAGGGATATGGAGGCCTATGACCACCCGACATCATTGGCCCTGTCCGTTCGGCCAATCCATGGCAATGCGGGTCGCGGAGGGTTCCCGGAGGGGGCCTGACGGGGACCGCCCGCACGAGTCGCGTCAGCGAAACAACTTAGCGATAGGCGTGCAGCCGTCCGTCACCTGAAACGACATACAGCGTGCCATCGACGACGACAGGGTGGGTTGCGGCTCCGCCACGCAGCGCCACCTGTCCGGTTTCAGCCCCGGATTCGGGATCAAAGAACCTGATCAGCCCGTCATTCGAGGCCACGACCAGGCGACCGCCCGCCAAAATCGGCCCGTAATGGGTGAATACCGCCTGGCGCCGCCGCACCCGATCGCGCACGTAAAGCGGTAACTCAGTGCCCCAGATACGTTCCCCGGTAGCTGCATCCAGTCGGATCAGCTCGTTCCTGTCAGAGACGAAAAAGACACTGTCTCCTGCGGGCAGAATTGGCGAATAGGCCCCGTCCTGTGCGGTCCAGATCCGGTCGCCCGACGCCGCTTCCATCGCCACGACGCGGCCGGATTGGTTGCCGGCATAAAGAACATTGCCCACAACAACCGGGTCGCCGGTGATGTCGTTGAGGTTGTTATAGGCCACACCGCGCCGGGCCCCGGCCACGACCGTGCCCCAGACCCGCACCCCCGACAGGCGCAAGGTTGCCACCAGCTCGCCCGAGCCGAACGGGAAGATAACCAGGCGGTCAGTCACTGCCGGGGCCGAGCCACCCGACAGAACCGCATCGGCGGCCCCGGCCGGCAATTGCCAGCGGATACGCCCGTTTTCGGGGTCCAGTGACCAGGCCTGGCTGTCGCGGCTGGTGATATAGATGGAATTGCCCGTCACGGTGGGCGCGGTGATACCTGCGGCCAAACGTTGACGCCAGTTGATACTGCCGGTTGCGGGATCAAGCGAGACCAGTTCGCCATACCCGGTCGATGCATAAACCGCGCCGCCCACCACAGCCAGACCGCCGCCCGAAACGCCGCCGCCGCGTTCAAATCCGGGCGTCAGGTTCACGGACCACAATGTCTCGCCGTTCAAACCGGTCGCGACCAGTCCGGCATCGGAATCCAGCGTGAAGATCCGGCCATTTGCCACCACCGGGTCGGCGGTGATGCGATTGCGGCGCGAATTGCCCTGGCCGATATTATTGACCCAGATCTCAACCGGGGCCGCCGCCAGCGCGACATGCGGAATAAGGTTTTGTTCAGAGGCTGCGCGCATTGGCCAGGCATCGAGGTTCACAGGAGCAGCAAGCGTGATGGGCCGCGGCGCATCCGGGGCGGGTTCTGCGGGCAGTTCAGCACCTGCTTCCGCCGGAAAGGCCGCCTCGAGCGGCACCCGGGTGCCAAAACGTTCCCCTTCCAGGATCACTTCACGTTCGGCACAGCCCGCAAGACCCGCCAACAGTCCAAGTCCGATCAGTCCGATTGAAACCCTGCTCATCTGCCTGTCGCCTCTTTCTGCCGCCGGTTTTTCACCCGCGCCGGTCTTATTCGTTTGCGCCCGTTTCGCCGATATCGGGCGTGCCCGCATCACTGGGGGCTTCGGGCAATAGCGGCCCACTTTCTTGCGCCGGGTCATTCTCGCCCGCATCCTCGGCTGCGTCTTGCGCAGGCGCGTCTTGCAGGGTCGATCCGGCCTCAATCGCCACAATCAACTGACTTGTGCGCTGTTGCAAGCCCGGCGTGGCCTGGCTGTCTTCCTCAAGCAGCCGCAACAGCGTCAATCCGGCCTCGATATCGCCTTGAGCGATATGCACCAGCGCCTGCTGTTCCATCGCAAGCGGGCGATAGGGGCGGCCGGGCAAGGCCAGCTGATCCAGCATCGCCAACGCCGCTGCGGGCTCCTGCGGATCCAGAAGATGCGCTTTCAGCAACGCCAGATCGCGGTAGCGCGGTGCCAGATCAGGCCGATCGGCCAGCGCACGCAGCCCCGCCGCGGCGGCTTCGCGGTCACTGCCGGTGGCCTGTTCGGCCGCCAGAAGCAACGCCAACAGCGCCTGCGCGGTTTCATTTTCCGTGCTGACAGCGGCCAGCGCGGCCTGCCGTTCGGCGCTTTCACCTGCGTCAAGCGCCCCGATAAGGGCATCGCCAAAGGCACGCGCAGAGGCTTCGCGCTGCGCCAGCGTATATTCGCGCCAAGCAGCGCCACCGACCAGAATCAGCACCAGAAGGATCGGAATCCAGCCCCATTTCCTGAACATCGCAAACAGGCGATCGCGGCGAAGCTCCTCGTTTACTTCTTCAATGAAACTGTCGGTATTGGCCATGTCCGCCCCAAGATCGTTGCTGTTTCGTGCAGCTTTTGCATCACGCCTCGCCTCTTACCGCGAACAGCTGCCCTTTGCCAAGGCATCGGCCATGAAAAGCGGTCCCGGAGCTGCAAATCTGAACCGAACAGTTCAGTCTTGCAGCCAACCGGAACCCAAAGTAATCTGAACGGAACGGTTCAGCACATGCAGCACAGGTTGCAATTCCCGGACGAACCCTGATTTACGATCTTGCGGCATTAGCTTGCGCCCCCAAATGAGGCACCGATGCGACTTTTTCCAATTCTGACCGCCATTCTGGTCTTTGCCGTGCTGTATGGCGTGGTGATGGAGCGTGAACGCTTGATCACATTTGCCGAAGGTTTCCGCGCAGAGCCGGTCCAGGTCGTGATCGATACGGAAGCCGTGGCAGAGGCTGCCCAAAGTGCTGATGCGGTCGCAGAATCCTCGGGCCGCGTGTCGGTTGTGGTGCGCCGGTCGCTGGCGGCCGAGGTGGATTCGGCCGTTCTGCTCAGAGGTCGGACCGAAGCCGCGCGCCAGGTCGAGGTTCGCTCCGAAACCTCGGGCCTGATCGTCTCACAGCCCATTCGGGCCGGGGCTTTTGTTGAGGAGGGTCAGCTTTTATGCCAGATCGCCCCCGGAACCCGCGCCGCCGCCTTGGCCGAGGCCCGCGCCCGCCTGTCCGAGGCGCGCGCCCGCCTGCCCGAGGCGCGCGCCCGCGTGGCCGAGGCCGAGGCGCGCCTGGCCGAGGCCGACATCAACAACACCGCCGCCACCCGCCTGTCGGCAAGCGGCTTTGCCTCGGAAACGCGCGCCGTTTCGACCGCCGCCATGGTGTCTGCGGCGCAGGCCGCCATCCAATCGGCCCGGGCCGGTGTCGAGGCTGCAACCAGCGGCATCGAATCGGCCGAGGCCGGCGTTCAGCGTGCGCAGCAGGAGATTGAGCGCCTGCAGATCTTTGCACCGTTCGAGGGGCTGTTGGAAAGCGACACTGCCGAGATCGGGTCGCTGATGCAGCCCGGCGCACTCTGTGCCACCGTGATCCAGCTTGACCCGATCAAACTGGTCGGGTTCGTGCCCGAGGCCGAGGTTGACCGCGTGACCGTCGGGGCCGCCGCAGCGGCCCGGCTGGCAACCGGCGCACAGGTGCGCGGCACGGTCAGCTTTCTCAGCCGATCCGCCGACCCGCAAACCCGCACCTTTCGGGTCGAAGTCACCGTGGACAATGCCGATCTTTCCATTCGAGACGGCCAGAGCGCGGATATCATCATCGCATCTGACGGCGTGATGGCGCATCTTTTGCCCTCCTCGGCACTGACCCTGAATGATGCGGGTATTCTGGGCCTGCGTATCGTGGATGAAAATCAGATCGCCCGGTTCGCCCCCGTCACCTTGCTGCGTGACACTGCCGATGGCGTGCTGCTGTCGGGCCTGCCGGAACGGGCAGATGTCATCATTGTGGGGCAGGAATTTGTCACCGACGGCGTGCCGGTCGAGCCGCATTTCGAGGAATTGACGCAATGACCGGCCTGGTCGATTGGGCCGCCTCGCGTGCGCGCATGGTGGTCGCCTTCGTGATCCTGTCAATCGTGGTCGGCGCGGCGGCCTATATCGGATTGCCCAAGGAAGGTGAGCCCGATATCGACATTCCGGGCCTCTTCATCTCGGTTCCCTTCCCCGGCATTTCGGCCGCCGACAGCGAACGGCTGCTGGTCCGGCCGATGGAAAGCGAGTTTCAGGATCTTGACGGGCTGACCACCATTTCGGCCACCGCCGCCGAAAACTATGCGGGCGTGTTTCTCGAGTTCGAGTTCGGCTGGGACAAATCCGCCACCATCGCCGATGTGCGCGATGCCATGGATAATGCCTCGGCCCAGTTCCCCGATGGCGCAGAAGCCTATTCGATCAACGAAATCAACTTTTCGGAATTTCCGATCATTATCGTGGCGCTGTCGGGCGATGCCCCCGAACGCACGCTGTTGCGCCTGGCGCGGGAATTGCAGGACCGGCTGGAGGCGTTGCCCTCCATCCTTGAGGCCGGTCTGGCAGGCGACCGCGATGAAATGGTCGAGGTCATCATCGACCCGCTGGCGCTGGAGGCCTATAACGTCACCGCGCGCGAACTGATCGACGCGGTTGTGAACAACAACCAGTTGATAGCCGTGGGCGAGGTCAGCACCGATAGCGGGGCGATTTCGGTCTCGATCCCGTCCAGCTTTGACAATACCGAGGATATTTTCGCCCTGCCGGTCAAGGTCAATGGGGATCGTGTCGTGACCCTCGGCGATCTGGCCGATATCCGCCTGACCTATGAGGATCGGACCGGAACCGCGCGGTTCAATGGCGAAACCGCGGTGGCGTTGCAGGTGGTCAAGCGACTTGGCTTCAACATCATCGACACCGCCGCGCTGGTGCGCTCCGAGATCGAGGCCGCACAGGCCGAATGGCCCCCGGAACTGCGCCAGTCGGTCCAGGTTTCCACCTCGCTCGATCAATCGGTGACAGTGGAAAGCATGGTGCGCCAGCTGGAAGGCTCGGTTCTGACCGCCATTGCGTTGGTCATGATCGTGGTGCTGGCCGCCCTTGGCACAAGGTCCGCGCTGCTGGTGGGGTTTGCCATTCCGACCTCGTTTCTCTTGAGCTTCATCTTACTGGGCATAATGGGCGTCACGATTTCGAATATCGTGATGTTCGGCATGATCCTTTCGGTCGGCATGCTGGTCGATGGGGCCATTGTGGTGGTCGAATATGCCGACCGGCGGCTGGCCGAAGGGGCCCGGCCCATGCAGGCCTATACCGATGCCGCCAAGCGGATGTTCTGGCCCATCGTCAGTTCAACCGCCACAACGCTGAGTGCCTTCCTGCCAATGCTTTTCTGGCCCGGCGTGCCCGGCGAGTTCATGGGCATGCTGCCGGTGACGCTGATTTTCGTTCTGTCGGCCTCCTTGGTTGTGGCGCTGATCTATCTGCCGGTTCTGGGCGGCGTCGCGGCGCGGTTCTCGCGCGTGATTGAAACCGGCACGGCGGTCGTCAAACGCGTTTTGCCATTCTGGATCCTGCGCGCGGCGATCACGGTTGGCGTGGGCTATCTGATGTTCATGGCGGCGATGGAAACCATCAGCCCCGGCGTTCTGCTGCCTGCCAGCACTGAGGCGACCCCCTTCATGGCGATGCTTCCGGGCGGGCTGCTCTTTGTCGCGGCCTCGATCCTGATGTCGGTGATGGTGGGGTCGGTCCAGTTGCCCAGGCGCGAGAAACCGATCCGGGCGGGCTACCGGCGCAGCTGGTTTGGCTGGATCATCCACGCCATTGTCGGCAACCCGGTGATGCCGCTGGTGGCCATTGGTGGCGTTGCTGCATTTGTCGTTTTCATTTTCGTGACCTTTCAGAACAACAATAACGGGGTAGAGTTTTTCGTCGCATCCGAACCCGAAAACGCCATCGTCTATGTCCGCGCCCGTGGCAACCTGTCGGTCGCGGAAATGGACGCACAGGTGCGGCTGGTCGAGGCCATCGTGCTGGATACCGAAGGTGTGCGCGACGTCTTTGCCTTTGCCGGCGAAGGCGGGCTGAACAGCAATACCGGCGGTGCCGAGGCCCCGCGAGACACCATAGGGCAGGTGCAGCTGGATCTGGAACCCTGGGGCGAACGCGCGCCCGGCGATGACATCCTGGGGGGCCTGCAAACCCGGCTGGACCAGATCCCCGGTATCCGAACCGAGATCCTTGCCGCCTCGCGCGGGCCGGCTGCGGGCAAACCGGTCAGCCTGCGCCTGTCGGGCAATGATTGGGAGGAATTGCAGCAAGCCACCCGCATCGCCCGCGACCGGTTCAACGCGACACCGGCCCTGACCCTGATCGAGGACACCCTGCCGCTGCCCGGCGTGGAGTGGGAGATTGACGTCGACGTGGAAGCCGCGGGCCGCTACGGGGCCAATGTGGTCACCGTGGGCGCGATGGTGCAACTGGTCACGCGCGGCATATTGCTGGACACGATGCGGGTGCCAAGCTCGGATGAAGAAATTGAGATCCGGGTGCGGTTCCCTGAGGAGGCGCGGGTGCTGTCGACGCTGGATACCTTGCGGGTGCGCACGGCTGACGGGCTTGTGCCGCTGGCCAATTTCATCTCGCGCCGGCCGGTGGCACAACTGGCCGAAATCTCGCGCCGTGACCAGGCGCGGGTATTCTCGGTGCGCTCTGATATCGAAGACGGGCTGACCCGGCTGACCGATACCGAAACCGGCGAAACCTGGTTGGAGGAAACCGAGGCGGTCGAGGGCTCCGCTGCCACGCAAGCCAGGCTGCGCAGCGGCGCGCTGACCGCCGTGCCGGTCACCGCCAATGAACGCATCGCAGTGCTGACGGAATGGCTGCAAACCAACCCCCTGCCGGCCTCGGTCAGTTGGGAATGGGCCGGCGATCAGGCCGAGCAGGAGGAAAGCCAGGCTTTTCTGGGTCAGGCCTTTCTGGGCGCGCTTGGCCTGATGTTCATCATCTTGCTGGCGCAGTTCAATTCCGTCTATAATTCCGTTCTGGTGCTGCTGGCGGTGGTTTTGTCGACCACCGGCGTGCTGATCGGCATGATGGTGATGGACCAGACATTTTCCATCATCATGACCGGCACCGGCATCGTGGCGCTGGCGGGGATCGTGGTGAACAACAACATTGTTCTGATCGACACCTATCAGGAATACAGCCGCTACATGCCCAAGATCGAGGCCATCACCCGCACCGCCGAGGCCCGCATTCGCCCGGTGCTGCTGACCACCATCACCACGATGGCCGGTCTGGCACCGATGATGTATGGTATCAGCCTCGATTTCGGCTCCGGCGGCTATACGATCGACAGCCCCACAGCGCTGTGGTGGAAACAACTGGCAACGGCGGTTGTCTTTGGTCTCGGGATCGCCACGGTGCTGACGCTGATCATGACCCCGTCGCTGCTGGCGCTGCGGGTCTGGGCGGTGACGATTTTTGCGGGCCTGGCGCGCGGGCTGGGCCGGTTGGGCGCGCGCCGGTTGAGCCTGCGGGCACAGGATTGGGCCCTGGCCCGGGCGGCGCGCCAGGCCCGCCTGCCGGTGATCATGTGGGAAGACCCGCCGCAGCCTGCCGTCGTGACACTGGAGCTTGGCCCCGACGCGCGCGTGGATGAGACCCGCGAAGAAGAAGAAGAAGAAGAAGAAGAAAGCCCTGCCCCGGAAGCACCCTTGCGGGCGGCCGAATAGCTTTTTGTCGGAGGTGATCCTTCTGCGCGCTCAGGCGCGGCGGCACCTGTCCAGCCGTTCGTCAGAGCCTTGCCATGACGATCTTTGCGCTACCTGCTCCATCCCGGGCCTAACGCAATGACGGATCACCTGAACTGGACCCATCTGCCGCCACAGCCCGCAATCGCGGCACCGCCTGATCGCGCTCCGACGCCTGGCGATACCACATCGAGGCATAGCGCCCGCCGCGTTCCAACAATTCCTCATGGGTGCCCCGCTCGGCGATCTGGCCGGCTTCCAGCACGATGATCTGATCGGCATGGACGACCGTAGACAGACGGTGCGCGATGGTGATCACCGAGCGCCCCTGCCCCATCATCTTCAGCTCTTCCAGGATCTCCTGCTCGGTCTCCGTATCCAGCGCCGATGTCGCTTCATCCAACAGCAGAATCGGCGGATCCTTCAACAGTGTCCGGGCAATTCCGACCCGCTGTTTTTCACCGCCCGACAGTTTCAGCCCGCGCTCTCCCACCTGGGTTTCATAGCCTTCCGGCAGCGACTTGATGAAGCCGTCGATCTTGGCTGCGCGGGCGGCTTCCTCGATCTCGGCCACGCTGGCATCAGGGCGTCCATAGGCGATGTTGTAGCGGATCGTGTCATTGAAAAGAACGGTATCCTGCGGCACCACGCCGATCTGATCATGCAGGCTGGATTGCGTCACATCGCGCAGATCCTGGCCGTCGATGCGAATGGCCCCGGAATCGACGTCGTAGAACCGGAACAACAGCCGCCCGATGGTCGATTTGCCCGATCCCGACGGGCCGACCAGCGCCACGGTTTCGCCCGCACCGACCGAAAATGACAGCCCCCTGAGGATGGGCCGCTCTGCGTCATAGCCAAATTTGACATTATCGAACACGACCACCCCATGCGGACAGACCATTTCGGTCGCTCCAGGCGCATCAACGACATCGGCGGGCTGGCCCAACAGGTCGAACATCTCGCCCATATCGACCAGCGATTGCCGGATCTCGCGATAGACGGTGCCGAGAAAGTTCAGCGGCAGGGTGATCTGGATCATATAGGCGTTGACCATGACGAAATCGCCCACCGTCAATTCGCCGCGCTGCACGCCGAGGGCCGCCATCACCATGACCACGACCAGCCCGATGGTGATGATCACCGACTGGCCGAAATTCAGGAACCCGAGCGAATAGGAGGTCTTGAGCGCGGCCGCCTCATACCCCGCCATGGCCGCATCATAGCGTTGGGCCTCGCGCTTTTCGGCCCCGAAATATTTGACGGTTTCGAAATTCAACAGGCTGTCGATGGCCTTTTGATTGGCATCGGTATCCTGATCATTCATTTCCTTGCGGATCCTCACCCGCCATTCGGTGACCTTGAAGGTGAACCAGATATAGATGCCAATGGTGACCGCGACGACAACCAGATACCAGATATCGAAAAGCACCGCCAAAACAATGCCGATCATCGACAGCTCCAGTATCAGCGGCCCGATGGAGAACAGCATGAAGCGCAACAGAAACTCGACACCTTTCACGCCACGCTCGATGATGCGCGACAGCCCCCCGGTCTTGCGCGTGATGTGATAGCGCAGGCTGAGGGCATGGATATGCAGGAACGTCTCCAACGCCAGTTGCCGCAGCGCGCGTTGGCCGACCTTGGCAAAGATCACGTCGCGCAGCTGTGTGAACCCGACCGACATCGCCCGCGCCACGCCATAGGCCACCGTCAGCCCGATGGCCCCAAGCGCCAGCATTCTTTCGGGGCTGAGATCTCCGGCCAGCATGTCAACCGCATCGGCATACAGAAACGGCGTAAAGACCGAGATCAGCCGCGCCACCACCAGCATCGCCAATGCCCCCAATACCCGGTGTTTCACCCATGGATGCGCGTCGGGCCACAGATAGGGGGCCACTTTGCGGATGGTGCGCAGACCGGATCGGCGCGCCTCGGCACCTGTGGGCTGGTCGGTGATGATGCTGGGGGGCATGCGCGGCTTTCGCTCTGTTACAGGTGAACGTGATACCTAGGCGCAAGCGGCCCGGATGACCAGATCACCCGGCGGCGACCGGATTGTGCGAATTTGCGAAAGCGACGTTATTGATCGGGCACTATATCGGGGATGGCAAAGATCTGGCCGGGATAGATCCAGTGCGGATCGCGGATAAGATCGCGATTGGCCTCATAGACCTGCACATAAAGCACGCCGGCACCCAAGCGATCGCGCGCAATGCCCCACAGGGTATGGCCCGGCTGGACCGTGATCACCGAAACGCCATCGCGCTGCGGCAGCGCCTCCAGCACCGCCGGTTCCTCACGCAGGAACGGCGTTTCGACACGGCTGAGCACGGTCCCCGCCGCGCTCACCTCATCGACGCGCAATGTATAGGTGCCGGGATCGACCTGCGGCAATTGCGTGGACCAGCCCCCGGCGGCGTCAATCCGGGCCAGTTGCACGGGTTGATTATCGAGATAGAGCCGCACATCCGACTGCGCCGGGCCGCGGCCTGTCAGCACCACCTCGCCCGCCGCATCATAAGAGATGGTATCCAGCACCACCTGCACCTGCGGCTCCGGGCCGCCTGCCTGAATCACACGGATGCCCTGGCTGTCGGCAATCATCACGGTGGGGGCCTGCGGCTCGGTGGCTGCGGTGGCTCCTTCGGCAATCGCGACGGTTGGGGCCTGCGGCTCGGTGGGCTCGGTGGTTTCTGACAGCCCTTGCACGCCGGACGCGTCCGGAGCCTGCGGCAGCTCTGACACCGCTGGCGGTGTTGTCGTGACCGGCGGAGCGGGCGCAGGGGTTGCTTCGGCAACGGAAGCGGTTTCCGCTGTCTCCTCTGCCATGTCAGGCACAGCAGTTGGAACAGTGGTTTGGACCAGGTCTGACGGCTCGGGCGCAGTGGTCTCACCCGTCGTGGCGGGTGCGGTGTTGATCTCGACGAGGGGGGCCGCATCAACCACCGCCGTTTCTCTGGCAGTCTCTGTTATGCCTGTTGCAACAGGCACCTGTGGCGCGGCAGCGTCGGTGCTGGCAGGCGCGAGCGCGCCTTGTTCGGGCGCAATAGCCTCTGGCACTGCCGGATCTGCGATGCCGGTATCGGGCATAGTGACGGCAGCCTCGGGCGCGGAAATGGCGGCCGCACTTTCTGCCGGAGCCGCGCCTGTCGCGGGCCCGTCTGGTTCCTGTGTTTCGGCCATGGCCAATTCGGTTACCGGGGGCTCGGCATTTTCCACAACAGGTGCGGTGGCCGTTTCGAGCGCAATGTCGGCGGCAGACTCCGCCTCCGTCGCATCCGGCAGGTTGGCGTCAGCCAATTCCACCGGCGGATCCCCCGCCGGGATGGCCGGGCTGGCCGGTGTGGTCAATTGCGGGGCCTGGGGCGTGGCGCTGGCGGGTGCGGGATCGGTGGTGCCGGCCATGGCTGGCAGGTCGGTGTCGATCTGGGGTAAATCCGGCGACGCATCGGGGGCGGGGGTCGCCGCTGCAAGGCTGGTGGCCGGCTGGATTATCACGCTTTGATTCGAGATCAGGACGCCGCCGCCTTCCAGCACCATTTCCAGGCTCAAAACCTGTGGCAGATCCGAAGGCGGGATCGACAGCATGGCCACAAAAGACCCGGTGCCGTCGCTGCTGGCCATGTGGATTTCCTGACCGTCCAGCCGCAGCCGCAGATCGGCATTGGCCGCAGCGCGCCCCGCGATCACCGCCCCCCCGGCGGCATCGACGCGCACCAGATCGAAACTTGGGGCAATTGGCGTGATGACAACGGGTTCAGGTGTCGGTTCGGAGGCCTCCACGGCCTCGGGCTCCGGTGCGGCCACCGCAATGTCAGCCTCGGGTTCCGCTTCGGCCACGGGTGGCTCTGGCAGCGCGGCCAGATCAACTGGCACAGGCACATCCGGCGCGGGGGCGTCTGCCTCACCCAGAAACTGGACGCCCACAAAAACCGCCACGGCCACCGTCGCCGCCGCGCCGATTGCCGCCATGCCGTTGCTCAGGCCGAAATTGGACCAGAATGCCATGCCTATCAGCTCTCCCCGAATGCGGGGGCCATCCCCGAGGGGGCCCCGCAGTTGTGCGACCTTAGCAACAGGTCTATCACGGGTCAAAACACCATATCTTGGGGCAATACACCAATGACTTATTCGGTTTGTGTCTATTGTGGATCGCGCGCAGGTGCGACCGTGACCTATTCAGAACACGCGAGCGCCCTGGGCACCGCGCTGGCCGAGGCCGGAATGCGTCTGGTCTACGGTGCGGGCGATGTCGGGTTGATGGGCATCACGGCGCGCGCCGCAATGGAAGCGGGCGGCACCACTTTTGGCGTCATCCCGCAACATCTGCTGAATCTTGAGGTCGGCAAACGCGACCTGGATACGTTTATCGTGACCGAAACCATGCATGAGCGCAAAAAGGTCATGGTGATGAATGCCGATGCCATCGTGGTGCTGCCGGGCGGTGCCGGGTCGCTGGATGAGTTTTTCGAGGTCCTGACATGGCGTCAGTTGGGCCTGCATGACAAACCAATTTTTCTTCTGAATTCAGTGGGCTATTGGGATAAGCTGAGCGATCTTCTGGATCATGTCGTGGCCCAGGGCTTTGCCGATGCCAGCCTGCTGAAACTCTTCATGACAATTTCCGACGTGCCCGCCCTGATGCAGGCCCTGCACCGCGCCCGACCCTGAAAGCGACCCTATCGGCAGCCCTGGCCGGATCCGGAAAGGCCCGCCGGCATCGCTGCCAGCGGGCCTCAAATTTTCTTGGCCAGGGCCTGAATTACATCCGGCTGGCGACGTTTTCCCAATTCACCAGATTATCAAGGAAATTGCTCAGATAGGCCGGGCGCTTGTTGCGGAAATCGATATAGTAGGAATGTTCCCACACGTCACAGCCCAAAAGCGCGGTCTGACCGAAACAAAGCGGATTGACACCATTTTCGGTCTTTGTGACCGCCAGCGAGCCATCGGCGTTTTTCACCAGCCAGCACCAGCCTGATCCGAACTGACCCGCGCCGGCGGCGCAAAACTGCGTTTTGAACGCATCGACCGAACCGAAGCTTTCGGTCAGGGCCGCCTCCAATTCACCGGGCATGGCGGACGCACCCGGCCCCATCATCTCCCAGAACTGATTGTGGTTCCACAGCTGGCTGATATTGTTGAAAATGCCGCTTTGGGCAACAGATCCGGCCTCATAGGTGCCGGTGATGATCTCCTCAACGGATTTGTCCTCCCACTGGGTGCCCGCAATCGCGGCATTGCCATTGGTGACATAGGCGTTGTGGTGCAGATCGTGGTGATATTCCAGCGTCTCTTTCGACATGCCGAGATCGGCCAATGCGTCATGAGCGTAAGGAAGGTCAGGAAGTTCAAATGCCATTGGTCCGGCCCCTTGTTGTTCGCGTCTCTACTGGGTCACAAATGGAGCGCCCGGTGCCCTGAGGTCAAGCCCGGAACCGCAAATTTCCGACGATTGCAGTCAGTCACCGATGGCGACAAGCTGCGAAATCCGATCCGGGCACGCGGGTGGTTCTGCGGCCAACCACACGCAACCCGGGTCAGGTAAAATAGCCGACTGCCGCATCATCCCGCGCCGAAAGCTCAAGTATATCAAACACATAGCGCGCAACAGAGCGGAAGGCGATGACCGAGATCTGATCCGCATCGCTGAGCCAGATCGCGCCCGCCACCTGCGCCAGACGGGTGCGGCGCATTTCGCCGGGTTTGAAGCTCTCGGGGTGCAGATCGACGGGCGCGAGCTTGGCCAGCGCCTCACGTGCGCCCGGCCCCGTGACCCGGAAGATTGCGCGCGCATCCGAGACATTCACCGCAAGAAAATGCTGACCGGCAAGGGCCGCGTTCAACTCGGTGACCACGCTGTCCGCCTCAGCGTGCGGGCACAAGATCAGCACCTCGTCACGCGCCATCCAGGCCACCGCGCGGCCATCATGTTCGACGATGCCGCGCGGCGCAGGCAGCCCCGGCCCGACAGATTTCAGCGCCGCCTTCATCCTGGCCGATCCCAGATCGCCCTTGAGCGTGACCATGCCTTGCAACCCGGCCTCCTCCACCCGTGTGGCCCCATCAGCCACCGCCCCCGCCAATGCGCTGGTATCAGACATTCTGCTTCTCCCCGTCCTTGTCGAAGAAAACCGGATCGACGATTTTCGCGGCCATCGTGCTGCCATCGACCTTGTTGAACTCGATCACTTCGCCGATCCGGTCCGGCCCGTTCAGAACCAGCCCCATGGCGATACCGCGCGACAGCGTCGGCGACAGGTAGCTCGAGGTCACCCGGCCCTGCACATTGCGCTGCCCATTGGCATTGGTTCCGGCCGCAACCGCATAGGAGCCATCGGGCAGAACCCCGCCATCGACGGTTTCCAGCCCCACCAGTTTCCAGCGGGTCGGGTCGGTCATGTGGCTGCGCGCCTGCGCCCGCTTGCCCAGGTAATCCTCTTTCTTCTTCGAGATCGCCCAGTCCAGCCCCAGATCCTGCGGAATGACGGTGCCATCGGTTTCATCGCCGATCATGATGAAGCCCTTTTCGGCCCGCATGATATGCAGCGCCTCGGTGCCATAAGGCGTGATGTCATATTCCGCCCCGGCTTCCAGCAGCGCATCCCAGAAAGCGCGGCCCTGACTGGCGGGCAGGGCGATTTCATAGGAAAGCTCCCCCGAGAACGAAATCCGGAAGACGCGGGTGTCAAATTGGCCGATACGGCCTTCGGCAAAACCCATGAAGGGCAGCGCTTCGGCGCTAAGATCCATGTCACCGCCCATCGCTTGCAGCATCTTGCGGCTGTTCGGGCCAACCACGGCGATCTGGGCGTAGTGTTCGGTGATATTGACGGTGTGAACCTTCCAGTCCCACCATTCGCATTGCAGCCACTCCTCCATATGGGCATGGCTGTGTTCGGCCCCGCCCGAGGTGGTGTGGACAAGGAATGTGTCCGCGTCGATCCGCACCACGACGCCGTCATCCATCAAAAAGCCGTTCTCATTGCACATCAGCCCATAGCGGCATCTGCCCGGTTTCAGGCTGCTCATCATGTTTGTGTAGAGCATGTCGAGGAACCGGCCCGCATCGGGGCCCTTGACCAGGATCTTGCCGAGGGTCGAGGCGTCCAGCAGGCCGAGGCTGTTGCGCGTCGCCAGCACCTCGCGATGCACCGCCTGTGCATGGGTTTCGCCGTTTTTCGGGTAGCAATAGGGCCGCCGCCAATGGCCGACAGGTTCCATATAGGCCCCCTGCGCCTCATGATAGTCATGGATCGGCGTGCGCCGAATGGGCTGGAACACGGGCCCGCGTGCCTCACCCGCAATCGCACCCATGGAAATCGGCGTATAGGGCGGGCGGAATGTGGTGGTGCCAAC
>NZ_JBTUJH010000049.1:0-3897 GCF_058343375.1 Alterinioella sp. | reverse complement strand
GAAACCCAGTTCTTCACCGATATCGACGTTCTGTTCCGCATGTCGGGCGAAACCGATAACGGCCTGACCTTCGGCGCAGGCGTTGACCTGGACGAAAACGGCGCATTCTCCGTCAATGACGATGGCGGCGCGTTCATGTTCATCTCCGGCAATTTCGGCACCCTGACCATGGGTGACACCGATGGCGCGCTGGACTGGGCGATGACCGAAGCTGCCGTTGGCAATGCCGGTTCCATCGCCGATGACGAAACCGCACATGCCGGTTACCTTGGTTCCTATGGCGACGGTGCCTATGACGGCCAGATCCTGCGCTATGACAACACCTTTGGTGATCTCGGCGTGGCAGTGTCGATCGAAATGGACGACGCAGGTGTTCAGGATACCGGCTGGGCCGTCGGTTTGCGCTATGGCATGGACATGGGCGGCGCGACCGTAGGCTTCGGCATCGGTTACCAGACTCTGCAGGTTGCCGCCGTTGGCGGTTACTCACCGGGCAATCTCGGCGCAGTTGGCACAATCCCGGTCGGCGTCGAAGTTGATATTTTTGGTGTCAGCGCCAATGTTGAAACCAATGGCTTCTCGGCCGGTGTCGAATACACGGACTACGACCTCAGCACAGGCTTCGACGTTGAGCATCTGGGCCTGGGGTTTGGTTACACCTCTGGCGCGATGACGCTATCGGCCAACTGGGGTCAATGGGATAACAACGCGGGATCTCAAATCAGCGGCTATGGCCTGGCGGCTGCCTATGATCTGGGCGGTGGTGCAACCATCCGCGCCGGCTATGGTTCCAGCGACTGGGACGGCATCTTGCCTGATTCCGACAGCTTCTCGCTGGGCGTTGCAATGTCCTTCTAATCCACCCGGATTATTTGCTAAGGAAAGAGCGGGCTTCGGTCCGCTCTTTTTCATTTGTGCCACAGGATTTCGCCGATGCCGCTATCCGACATCACCGCCGCCATTGCCAGGGCCGAAGCCGATGCCGGTCGCGCGCCGGGATCGGTGCGGTTGATCGCGGTATCGAAAGTGCAGCCCGATGAACGGGTGCGCGCGGTTCTGGAGGATGGCCACCGGCTGTTTGGTGAAAACCGGGTGCAGGAGGCGGCCGGTAAATGGCCCGGTTTCCGTGACGCATATGACGGCATCGAACTGCACCTGATTGGCCCGCTGCAAAGCAACAAGGCGCGGCAGGCGTTTGATCTGTTTGATGCCATCCATACGCTGGACCGGCCCAGGCTGGCCCGCCGCTTTGCCGATCTGGCGCAGGAAATGGGGCGCTGTCCCGATCTGATGATCCAGGTGAATACCGGCGAGGAGCCGCAAAAGGCCGGGATCTTCCCCGCCGATGCCGATGCCTTTATCACCGAGGCCCGCGCGCTGGACCTGCCGATCAAGGGCCTGATGTGCATCCCCCCGGTCGCGGAGGAGGCGAGCCTGCATTTTGCCCTGCTGGCCAAGATTGCGGCGCGCAACGGTTTGGCGGATCTTTCCATGGGGATGAGCGCTGATTTCGAAAAGGCAATCTCCTTCGGGGCCACATATGTGCGGATCGGCAGCGCCATTTTCGGGGACCGCGTGCCTGGCTAGGAAACGATCAGCCGGGTTCCGGGGCGGATGGCGCGTGTCAGCCATAACAGATCGCGCGCCGCCATCGCCACGCAGCCTTCCGTGGGGTAGCCGGGCCTGCGCCAGCGATGCAGGAAAATCGCGGAACCCTTTCCGGGCGTGGCATCGGGCCAGTTCCAATCGGTCAAGAGCACCAGATCATAGAGCGGATCGGCCCGGGACAGGCGTTCGTGGCTGCCCGTGTAAGGCGCACGCACCAGGTGATTGTAATCGGCCCGACCCGCGTCATCGGACCACAAATCACGCGGACCGATGGCAACGGCCCAGGGCACCGGGCGCGCCATCCGGTCGGGCCGAAACAGGCAGCCGGTGACCCGGTGAACCCCGCGCGGCGTGGCCCCGTCGCCCTCTCGCTTGTCGCCCGAGATGCCGCCTTTTCCGATCGTGCAGGCAAAGGTGCGGCCGCCAAAGCGCAGCCCCGTCGGCGTCAGCACCATATCGGCGGGGGTCACAGCAGATGCCCTGATTTTTTTGCCTTTACCGCAAGATAATGCTGGTTGTGGCGGTTGGTCGGCGTGATCAGCGGCACACGTTCGATGACCTCGATCCCTTCTGCCTGCAACATCGCGACTTTTCTGGGGTTATTCGTCATCAGCCGGGCCTGCGAAAACCCCATCTGGCGCAGGATGTCGGCCCCCAGACGAAAATCGCGCTCATCATCTTCAAAGCCAAGCCGATGATTGGCCTCGACCGTGTCAAAACCCTGATCCTGAAGCGAATAGGCGCGCATCTTGTTGGCCAGACCGATGCCGCGCCCCTCCTGGTTGAGATACAGCAGCACGCCCGCGCCCGCTTTGCCCATCTCGGCCAGCGCCGCGCGCAATTGTGGCCCGCAATCGCATTTCAGCGAGCCAAGCACATCGCCGGTGAAACAGGCGGAATGCAGCCGGGTCAGAACCGGCGCGGCGCGATCGGGGCGGCCGATCTCGATTGCGTAATGTTCGGTGCCGCCATTGTCGGGGCGATAGATATTCAGACGTCCGGCCTCGGCCAGCTCCATCGGCAGACGGGCGGCGGCGACGGGCATCAGCGCGTGGTGCTGGCCAAGGTCGCGGATGGTGGCCTGCGGCGACAGCCGGGTCAGGTGGTTGGCCCTGGCAAACCCGACCGCGTCCGGCACATCAACTGCAACCACCGCAGGCAGAAGCTGCGCCGATTTCACCAGCCCGATGGCCAGACGATGCAGGCTGGCATCGCCATCACGCAGGCTTTGCAAAGGCCCTTTCATCGGCACCCGCAGGTCATCGGCGGGGTCGGCCACGGCGCAGACCCAGGCGATATCGGCATCGGCGGGCAGCGCCAGCCGGGCCAGATCACCATCATAGGCGCGGGCCTTCAGCGTTTCGGCGCGGCGGTCGGTAATGGCCAATACCGGCGCGCCAAGACTGCGCAGCGCGGCCAGGCGATCGCGCTGCAAAGTCTCGGCCGCCAGCACCACCAGCCCCGCCGCACCATCGCCCAACACAACCGGCAGCCCGACGCGCAAATCGGCGCGGGCACGGGCGGTCAGTTCGGAAGCGGTGGGCAGAAGGGGCATAAGATCAGGGCCATCCAGCAAAAGGTCACACACATGTAGACTGCATGGTGGAAATTTGAAACATTTGCGCACGCTGCGACACGCCTGCGTGAGGTATTTTTCGTTCCCCTTGTTCCGCTGGTGTTCAGGCGACATGTGCCATTGAATGGAACGGACAGGAGGGTCCAATGGCCAATCTAAGAAAAATACTGCTCGTCGATGATGAAGAAGACCTGCGCGAGGCCCTGTCCGAGCAATTGGTCATGACCGAGGATTTCGATGTTTTCGAGGCCGGCAATGGCTCGGACGCTTTGGAAAAGGCCAAGGAGGCGATCTATGATCTGGTGATCCTCGATGTCGGCCTGCCCGACATGGACGGCCGCGAGGCCTGCAAAATTATGCGAAAAAACGGCGTGAAATGTCCGATTGTAATGCTGACCGGTCACGACAGCGATTCTGATACTATTTTAGGTCTGGAATCGGGCGCCAACGACTATGTTACCAAACCATTTCGCTTTGGCGTCCTCCTGGCCCGAATTCGAGCCCAGCTTCGCCAGCACGAGCAAAGTGAAGACGCGGTATTTGCCATCGGACCTTATAGTTTCCGTCCCAGCGCCAAGATACTGATCGGTGAAAATGAATCGAAAATCAGGTTGACTGAAAAAGAAACGTCGATCTTGAAATTTCTGTATCGTGCCGGCGAAAAAGTCGTTGGCCGCGATGTTCTTTTGCACGAGGTCTGGGGTTACAATGCC
>NZ_JBTUJH010000048.1:0-16854 GCF_058343375.1 Alterinioella sp. | reverse complement strand
CCCATGCCATGGCGTTTCGCCGCTTTTCTTCCGATCAGGTGGCGCGGTTCAATCTGGCGCAGGTCGAGGCCATTCGCGCCCATTCCGATGCCCCGATCAGCCATAATTTCATGGGCCGGATCACCGAATTTGACCATTTCAAACTTGGCCGCCAGATGGAGATCGCCACCTGGGACAGCTACCCGCTTGGCTTTCTGGAGGACCGGCTGGAGGAGGATGCCGCCCATAAACGCCGCTATGCCCGCCAGGGTGACCCTGATTTTCAGGCTTTTCATCATGATCTTTACCGCGCCGTCGGGCAAGGCCGCTGGTGGGTGATGGAACAACAGCCCGGGCCGGTGAACTGGGCCCCCCACAACCCCGCGCCGTTGCCCGGAATGGCCCGGTTCTGGGCCTGGGAGGCCTTTGCCCACGGGGCCGAGGCGGTATGCTATTTCCGCTGGCGCCAGGCCCCGTTCGCGCAGGAACAGATGCATGCCGGAATGCTGCGCCCCGATGATGTGCCGGCACCGGCCTATCATGAGGCGGCAGAGGTCGCGCGCGAACTGGCCGCGATGCCCGAGGTCGAGGTTGCACAGGCCCCGGTGGCGCTGATCTTCGATTACGCCTCGGCCTGGGCCTGGGATGTGCAGCCGCAGGGGCGCGGCCTGGATTACTTCCGGCTGATCTTCGAGATCTATCGCGGCTTGCGCAAACTGGGCCAGTCGATTGATATCCTGCCCGCCGATACCGCCGATCTGAGCGGCTACAGATTGGTCATGGTGCCGGGTCTGGTGACGGTGCCCGACGCGTTGATGGCGGCCATTGGCGGCTGCGACGCGCAGGTGATATTCGGGCCGCGCACCGGCTCCAAAACATCTGAAATGGCGATCCCGGTGCCGCTGCCGCCCGCCATTCCCGGCCTTGATGTGACGGTGGCGCGGGTCGAGAGTTTGCGCCCCGACATGGTGCTGCCCTCGACGCATATGGGTAACATAATTGGCTGGCGCGAGGTGCTGGAGGGCGCGGCCGATGTGCAGATCAGAACCAAGGACGGCATGCCGGTGATCATGGGGCAAAACGGCCGCTACTATCTGGGCGGCTGGCCGGATGCGGAACTTCTGTCCTCAATCCTGACCCGGGCCTTGCGTGATGCCGGTCTGACCGCGCTCGACCTGCCGCCAGATATTCGCAAACGCCATGCGGGGGGGCGGGAATTTCTGTTCAATCACGGGCCGGATCCGGTGGAATATCAGGGCCATCTGATCCCCGCCGCAGGCGTGGTCTGGACGCAGCCCAGCTGAGCCCCGCCCCAGCCCGGCCCCGGGGGTTGCACCTTTGCGCGCCCGCGTGCATCACTCGGGCTTCTGTCAGAAGGGGCGCTGTCATGGCCGGGGTCAGGGTTGTCATCAACGGGTTCGGGCGTATCGGCCGGTCGGTGTTGCGCGCCTGGTTGACCTCGGATACCTGGCCCGAGATCGAGATTGTCGGCGTCAACGATATCGCCCCGCTGGATATCTGCGCCTATCTGTTTGAATTTGATAGCGTTTTCGGCCCCTTTGCCGGCGGTGTCGAATCTGAGCCCGGTGCGCTGATCGCTGCCGGGCGGCGCATCCCGTTTACCCAACAGCCGGATCTCTCAAAGCTTGACCTTGGCGGCACCGATATCTTGATGGAATGCACCGGCCGCGCCGCCGACCGTGTGGTTGCGGAACAGGGGCTGGCGGCGGGGGCGGCGCGGGTGCTGGTGTCGGGCCCATCGCCCGAGGCTGATCTGACCGTCGTTCTGGGGGCCAATGATGAGAAACTGATGCCTGCGCACCGGATCGTCTCGAACGCGTCCTGCACCACCAATGCGCTGGCCCCGCTGGTGCGCGTGCTCGATGATGCTTACGGTCTGGAAACCGCGCTGATGACCACGGTGCATTGCTATACCGGCAGCCAGCCCACGGTGGATATGCCGATGGCCAACCCGGCCCGCAGCCGTGCCGCGGCGCTGTCGATGGTGCCCACCACCACCAGCGCTGAACAACTGGTTGATGTCGTGCTGCCGCATCTGGCCGGGCGGATCACCGGATCGGCGGTGCGGGTGCCGGTCGCCAGCGTGTCCTGTGTCGATCTGGCGGTGATCCTGCGCGACCGCCCGCAAGCTGCCGATGCGCGCGCGCATCTGGCCTCATCGGGTGGCGTCATTGGCTATACCGACAAGCCGTTGGTGTCGTCAGACCTGCGGGGGCGGGCGGAATCGCTGATCGTGGCGGGGCCAGAGATCAAACGTTCCAAAGGCGGCATGCTGCGGGTCTTTGGCTGGTATGACAATGAATGGGGCTTTTCCTGCCGAATGCTGGATCTGGCCCGACTAATGGGAGAATTGCGATGAGCGGATACAAGACATGGCTGCGGGCCGGAAATTTCATTGATGGCGCATGGGTCGGGGCCGATAGTGGCGAGACCATCAACGTTACCAACCCGGCCACCGGCGATGTGATCGGCACCATTCCCAATGCCGGCGAGGTTGAAACCGCGCGCGCCATTGACGCCGCCCATGCCGCCTTTCCCGGCTTCGCCGCGATGGATCTGATGACCCGCGTCGGCCTGCTGTGGAAGCTGCATGACGCGGTGATGGATAATTGCGATGATCTGGCTGAGCTTCTGACCATTGAGATGGGCAAACCGCTGGCCGAGGCCAAGGGCGAGATCACCATCGGCGCGCAATATATCCGCTGGTTCGCCGAAGAAGCCCGCCGCGCCAAGGGCGAGATTGTGCCCGCCGGCGTCAATGGCCGCCGCATTCTGGTCACCCATCATCCGGTCGGCGTCGTTGGCATGATTACACCGTGGAATTTCCCCTCCTCGATGCTGGCGCGCAAATTGGGCCCGGCTCTGGCGGTGGGCTGCACGGTGGTGGCCAAACCGGCCACCGCAACGCCCTATTCGGGGCTGGCATGGGCGGCGCTGGCCGAGGAAGCAGGCTTTCCCAAGGGCGTGGTCAATGTCGTCACCGGCTCGGCGCGCAAGATCGCGGGCGCGATGATGGACAGCCCCGTGCTGCGCAAACTGACCTTCACCGGATCGACCGAGGTCGGCAAGCTGCTGATCCGGCAATCTGCCGAGACGGTCAAGAAAGTCTCGATGGAACTGGGCGGCAATGCCCCTTTCATCGTGTTCGATGACGCCGATCTGGACCGGGCGGTTGATGGGGCCATGGCCTCGAAATTTCGCAATGCCGGGCAAACCTGCGTCTGTGCCAACCGGCTCTATGTGCAGGCCGGTATCCACGATGCCTTTGTCGCCAGATTGATCGAAAAGACCGAGGCGATGAAGGTCGGAAACGGGATGGAACCCGGCGTTGAACAGGGGCCGATGATTGATATCGCGGCGGTCGAAAAGGTCGAGGAGTTCATCACCGATGCCACCGCCAAAGGGGCCACGATCGCCACCGGCGGCGCGCGGCATGGCAATGGCGGATCCTATTTCACGCCGACCATAATCACCGGTGCCACCCAGGCGATGAAATTCGCCAAAGAAGAGATTTTCGGCCCGCTGGCCCCGGTATTCCGGTTCGAGACCGAAGAAGAGGTCATCGCCATGGCCAATGATACCGAGTTTGGGCTGGCCTGCTATGCCTATACCGCCGATCTGGGCCGCGTCTTTCGCCTGAACGCGCGGCTGGAATACGGCATGATCGGAATCAATTCGGGGCTGATCACAACCGTCGAGGCCCCGTTTGGCGGCGTCAAGGAAAGCGGCATGGGCAAGGAAGGCGGCAGCCAGGGGTTGGAGGATTATCTCGACACCAAATATGTCTGCATCGACGGTATCTGAGGCGGCGGCCCGGATTTTTCTGACAGAAGTGTCAAAAATAAGTGACAGATGTGTCACTTTTATCGGCGCAGAACGGGGCGGTGGGGTGAATTCCACCGAACCCGATGACTTTGAATTGGCCCCGGGGGCCGGGCCTATGGGGCAGATTCGGGGACCCGTTCAAGGCGGGGTATGTGCGGATGCGGGTGCCAATGCGGAATGCGGCGGATGGCGGGTTCGAGCCCGAAACAGACCCCGGTCCCAAGGCGCTTTTCAAAGCAATCAAGTCCGACCGTATTGCGATAATCGGGTTCCTTGCGGCGATACCCGCAGTCAGCCGCCCAAAGTCACGCCATAGGCGGCAGGGCCCGCCATGCGCAGAACCTGCCGGATCAGGGCCGCCCCGTCAGCATCATAGGCCACCCGGGTCAGGCATAACAGCGGCGTGTGGCGGTCGACCGACAGCGCCACCGCGTCGCTCATGCTGGTTTCTTCCGCATGCAGCCGGTCTTCGATGCGGGCCGCGCTCAGGCCGATCCGGTCCAGGATATCGCCCAGATCGGCAGGCAGATCCTCGTCGGGATCGGGGCAGATGGCTTCGGGCAGATGCAGCTCTTCCAGCGCGAACCGGTCGCCGCCCGATTTCAGCATGCGGGCATAATCATGCAGTCGTCCGGGGCCAAAAAGCGCCTCGGTGTCGGCATCGGGGGCGCGCAACGCGTGGCGGCTGCGGAACACGTCCAGCTCCAGCGCCGCGCCACCCGGTCCGCTGAGCCGGTCAAACCCGATCCCGGCCGCCTTTGGCTTGGGTCTGGCCACGATCGTGCCGCGCCCCGGTTTGCGATGCAGATACCCCTTGCCTTCCAGCGTGATCAGGGCCCGGCGCATGGTGCCCTGGCTGACGCCAAATTCCGCGGCCAGTTCAAATTCGTTGCCAAGGCGCTGACCTTCGGCCCAGATCCCGGCCTCGATCCGGCGCAACATCTCGGTTTCGGCTTTTCGGTAGAGCGGCTCACGCGGCATGTGTCTTCCTTCGGTTCTGATGGCGGATCAGGCGGGAATGCTTGTCGAATGCTTCGATGGCGGCGCAGAGCGTGGGCAGGCCTGCATCATCGGGATCATCCGGGCAAGGGTCCCTGCCGTGGCGATGTCGTCACCAATGGTGGTATGGCGGTCTTCTTCGGGGATGGAAACGGACAGACGGTCGCAGAGCGCATCCGGCGTCTGTTCCGCCGAGCAACCCAACCGGATGGATCGCCAATATCGGAAATCAGGCGGGAGACACCCTGAGGCGGCGTTGTGACCGCCCGCCAATTGCACCGGAAGCTGTGGAATGATGCGCTGTTCGATCATCACATCCACCCCGGAAAGCCACAGCAGAACGCCTGCATCGAGCGCTACAACCGCATAGTCAGGCATGAATGGCCACCATGCGGGCGGCCGGGGCTGCCGCGGGATTTCCGTGTCACCCGTCTGCAACCGCAGCGACGACGTCACTGAGGACGTCACTGAGGTTGGCTGCGATCTCGGTGATCTCTCCCATTGCGGGCACCGTGCTCAGCGTGCCGCGGGCGGCGTAGTAGCTGATCAATGGCGCGGTCTGGGCGTGATAGGCCGACAGGCGTGTGCGCACCGTCTCGGTATTGTCGTCAGCACGCCGGTTGAATTCGGTGCTTTTACATTTGTCGCAGGTGTCCGGCAGGGCGGGCTGCTTGAAATCATCGTGATAGCCTTCGCCGCAATCGGCACAGGTATAGCGGCCGGCAACCCGGGCAACCATGGCCTCGTCATCGACCTCAAGGCTGATCACGGCGCTGATCGCGTCGCCGCGCTCAGCCATCAATTCGTCCAGCGCCGCGGCCTGCGCCTGGGTGCGGGGAAAGCCGTCCAGAATGGTGCCTTTGGAAACATCGGGCTGCTCGAGGCGCTCTTTCAGAATCGCCAGCACGATGTCATCGCAGACCAGGTCGCCCGCTTCCATCACGGCTTTGGCGGCTATTCCGGCTTCAGTGCCCGCCGCCACCGCGCCGCGCAGAAGATCGCCGGTCGATAGCTGCACGAAGCCAAATTTCTCCTCCAGCATCCGCGCCTGGGTGCCCTTGCCGGCCCCCGGAGGCCCGAGAAGGATAAGGTTGACGGGGCGTGTTCTGGTCTCCGTTGTCATGATGCGCCCGCCCTATTCGCCGGCCCGATTGGCAATCAGATCATCGACCACCGATGGATCGGCCAGGGTCGAGGTATCGCCAAGCGAGTCGAAATCATTTTCGGCGATTTTGCGCAGGATCCGGCGCATGATCTTGCCGGACCGGGTTTTCGGCAGGCCGGGGGCCCATTGAATGACATCGGGTTTGGCAATCGGCCCAATTTCGCGGCGGACCCAATCGGACAGTGTCTTTTTCAGCTCATCTGACGGGGTTTCGTCGTTCATCAGGGTGACATAGCAATAAATGCCCTGGCCCTTGATCGGGTGCGGGTAGCCGACCACCGCGGCCTCGGTGACGGCCTCATGCGCCACCAGCGCGCTTTCGACCTCGGCGGTGCCCATGCGATGGCCGGACACATTGATCACGTCATCGACCCGGCCGGTGATCCAGTAATCGCCATCCTCGTCGCGGCGGCAGCCGTCGCCAGTGAAGTAATAGCCCTTGAAATCGGCGAAATACGCGGAAATGAACCGGTCATGGTCGCCATAGACGGTGCGCATCTGGCCCGGCCAGCTATCGGCCAGAACCAGCACGCCCTCAACCCCGTTGCCCTCGACGATCTCGCCGGTCGTGGGATCCAGCACCAGCGGGCTGACGCCAAAGAACGGTTTCTGCGCGGCACCGGGTTTCAGTTTGTGGGCACCGGGCAGGGCGGTCATCATGTGGCCGCCGGTTTCGGTCTGCCACCAGGTATCGACGATCGGGCAGCGGCCCTTGCCGACATGTTTATTATACCAGTTCCAGGCCTCGGGGTTGATCGGCTCGCCCACGGATCCCAGAACCTTGAGGCTGGACAGGTCGTATTTCTCAACGAATTCCGGGCCCTTGCCCATCAATGCACGGATGGCGGTGGGGGCGGTGTAGAACTGGTTTACCTTGTGCTTTTCGCACACTGCCCAGAACCGGCCGGCATCGGGCCAGGTCGGCACGCCTTCGAACATCACCGTGGTGGCCCCATTGGCCAGCGGGCCATAGACGATATAGCTGTGCCCGGTGACCCAACCGACATCGGCGGTGCACCAGAACACGTCGCCCTGGTGGTAATCGAATACATATTCATGCGTCATGGACGCATAGACGATGTAGCCGCCGGTGCTGTGCACCACGCCCTTGGGCTGCCCGGTGGAACCGGACGTATACAGGATGAACAGCGGATCCTCGGCACCCATTTCCTCGGGCGGGCAATCGGTGCTGACCGTGGCGGCGATGTCGTCATACCAGATATCGCGGCCCCCGACCCAGGCCATCTGTTGGCCGGTGCGCTTGACCACCAGGCATTTGGTGTCGATCACATTGTGCAGCAGCGCCTTGTTGACGTTGTCTTTCAGCTCGGTGATGCGGCCACCGCGCGGGGCCCCATCTGACGTGATCACCAGCTTGGCACCCGATCCATTGATCCGGGCTGCCAGCGCATCGGGCGAGAAGCCGGCAAAGACGATGGAATGGACGGCCCCGATCCGGGCGCAGGCCAGCATCGCATAGGCGGCCTCGGGGATCATCGGCATGTAAAGAACGACGCGGTCGCCTTTCTGCACGCCAAGCTCTTTCAGGACATTGGCAAAGCGGCCAACTTCCTGCGCCAGCTTGTTATAGGTGATGTGCTGCGCGTCTTCGTCAACTGAATCCGGTTCAAAAATGATCGCGGTCTGATCGCCGCGGGTCGCCAGGTGCCGGTCGATGCAATTGGCCGCAACATTGAGCGTGCCATCCTCATACCATTTCACATGCACGTCATCATAGGCAAACGACGTGTCCTTGACCTTCGTATAGGGCTTGATCCAGTCAATGCGGCGGCCATGCTCGCCCCAGAACGCTTCAGGGTCAGCGATGGAGGCGGCATACATTTCATCATATTTGGCAGTGTCGATATGGGCCCCGGTCAGGATGGCGGGCGTCATGTCAGTATCGTTGGGCAATGGTCTCTCCCTTGCAGAGTGCCGGTTCTGATCCCAGACAAAAGGCACGCCGAACCGGTGGTGGAAAACGATGTTTCCCGCGTGCCTTGCTGTTGCGAACGGCCCGGCCGATGGTCTGCGGCAGAGCCAAAGCGATGCCCGCGATGGGCTGATGATCTGATTAACCTCCCCAAGCAAGACACTGATCCACGGCTGGCGCGCCGAATTCCGCATCCGGTGCGCCGGGGTTCGGCGTCAAAGAACAGATCTTGCTGATCTCATGTGCAGAACATTACAAAGTTACGCCACAATCGGAACGGGTGGCGGGTGCGCCGGGCCGAATTCTGTCACAGATTTTCAACCACGACCAGAACGTTGAAAAATTGTTTACAACAAATCAATGGAATCATTTATAGCGCGTCGCGCCAAACCGAATTCACCGGCCAAAGCCAGCAAACCCTGTCAGTCAGCGGTCAGGCCTTGAAACGTCCCTTCCAGCCAGGGCATCTGGTGCAGACCCGGTTTTATGAAATGGGTTTCGATCAGGTCGCGTGCGATGGCGGCAATCTGGGTTGGCACGTCGCCGGTCCAATCCGCGCCCGAATACAGCGCGATCTGCCGGGAAAACCCCGCAAACGGCAGCGGGTGTGCGTCGATGTCATCGCGGAAGCGGCCGGCGCGCAGCAGGCTGAGCGGGGTTGTAATGGTCCAGCCCCGGCCACCTGCGACCAGCGCGCTGATGGATTGGTTGCTGTCCATCTCGAACCAGTTGGGCAGGTCCAGCCCCTGACGGATCAGCGCATCCTCGATCTGCCGGCCCATGACCTGCGCCTGATCGCGGCGCAGCAGGCGCAGATGCCCAAGCCCTGCCAGCCCGTCAGAGATATCGGTGCCATGGGGCACCGCCAGGATATAGGGGTCTTGCACCAGCGGGTGCATCGCAACACCGGGCGGGGTGGCGCGACCGGCGGCGCAGATCGCGATATCGAGCGACTGGTCGGCAATCTGCCCCAACAGGATATGGCTGGGGCCGGTATGCAGGCGAAATTCGCAATGTTGCATGGTCTCGGCCAGCCGCGCGGTCAGTTCGGGCGTCACCACATTCTCGAAATCCTCGATCACGCCCATGCGCAGGGCCGAAACCTGGCTGAGATCAAGCGCGGTCAGATCGCGCTGGCCGTGCCGCAATGCGCCAAGGGCGGCCTCGACATGGCGCAGAAACTGACGGCCCGCCTGGGTCAGCACCATCGGGCGGCGGCCCTGGTCGATCAGCGGCACGCCGACGGCGGCGGTCAGGTTCTTCAGTTGCTGCGAAACGGCCGGCGCGCTCATTCCCAGGCGCCTGGCAACCTCGCCGACCGATCCGGTCTCGGCCAGCGCTTCGAACACTTCCAGACCCCGGATCGAGACACCTTTCAAAACTCCGGGCATGGTCCCTCTGCTTTCTGCCGCATAAGGGCTCAGGCGGTTATGATCTGTTGCAGCAGGTCGGCGGGCACCTCGACCCCCTGCGCATCTATGCGGTCACGGGTGGCTTGCAACGCGTCTGCCGTTGGATCGGGTCGCGCCTGGCCCGTCAGGGCCCCAAGCGCTTCGGGGTTTACCGCCAGCAGGCAATGCCCGGCCTGAAACGGCCCGCCAAGCGGCCCCTCGAAAACAGGGCCATCTGCATCTGATTTCGGCATTTCCAAACCAGCGGCGAACAGCTGAACAAAGGTCGCAAATACGGTTCCGGGTGCGGCGCGGTCCTGCACGATCGTGGCGGCCATGTCGCCATTGGGGAAGGCCAGGGCGATCTGGCGCGGCGCGGCGATATCGCCACCGCCTGGTCGCGGAACCCGCATGGTCGCCAGGCAGATCCCCACCAGCCCCGCCACGGCGCAGCTTTCGGCGGCATGTGCGGGCAGCGTCATCGGATAGGCATTGCGTATTGTCAGCATCGCGATGCCATGGTCGCGGGCGGCCCGGATCAGGGGCGTGAGGCCAGCCTCGAATGCAGGGCAGGCAAAGCCGCCATCGGCATCGACCGACATGGCCGATGGTCCTGTTTGGCGGGTTCGCGGAATGCCCTGCCCATTGACCCGACCGCAGCGCAGATGTTCGACCGTATCGGGCAAGGTCGCCAGCCCCGCGCCGCGCAACCCGTCGCGTTCGGCAAGGCGGATCGAGCGGGCCATGGCGGCGGCATTGCTGGCAGAGGTTCCGGCCCGGATCAGGACATCCCGCGCAAGGGTTTCGATATCGGCAAGGCTGAGTAACTCATTCATGTCGAATATGTGTAACCGGGGTCTCTCGCCTGTCAATGCGAAGCCGCGCCGGGACGCAGCCCAATGCGCAAAGGCCCGGTGTCACTGGTGGTCAGGCATAGAGAAACTCGACCGTGCCGTCGGGCAGGATGGCGGCCGTCGTCAGCACGCCGGTTGTCCAGGCGCCGGTGTCGATGCAGATCCGCCCTTCGTCGGTGACCGGATAGTCGCCGGCGGTGTGGCCATGCACGACCCACAGCCCGTCATTGCGCGGCCGGCTTTCAAATTCGGGATGGCCCCAGAGCAGGACGCGCGGCGATTGGTCCTGCATGTCGTGCTGCGGGTCGGCGGCGGCATGGACCACCCAGAGATTGCCCGAAGACCAGCTCAGCGGCAGCCCCATGAGCCAGTCCAGCATCTCGGGCTTCATCCGCCGGCGCAGCGCGGCAGCCCCGGCGCGTAACAGATCCGGCGTGCCACCCGGTGCCAACTGGCTGGTATGCAGGCCAAAGCTGTCCAGCGTTTCACGGGCCCCGCTGCGCAACCAGCGCGGGCCGCGCGTGGCCGGATCGGCCAGAAAATCCAGCAGCATCCGTTCGTGGTTGCCCATCAGGCAGGTCACATTGTCAGGCAGTTCCTGCACCAGTTCCCAGACCCGGTCCAGCACATCAGCGCCGTCGGGGCCGCGATCTATCAGGTCGCCGACAAAAACCACCTGCGGATTGGCCGCGTTGACCCGCCCGACATGGGCGTCGATCCGGTCCAGCGCGCGTTCCAGCAGATCGGCGCGGCCATGGATATCGCCGACGACATAGACCGGATTGACCGGGCGCGGCAGATTTTCCGCTGGCTGCCGCTCGGGCATCGCGGCGCGGGGCCGGGTCAGGATGGAACGCAGGTTACGGATCATGTCAGTCACTTGCGCTGGCGGGCACAGAAAAACAAGGGGCCAGGGCGCATCGGTGGCGGTGGGTCGCCGATTTCAGTCCCGCGCCCGCAGGATCCGGGCGGGCCGGGCTGCCAGCGGGTGCCAGGCAAAGCCAAGCCCGGCCACAAGCGCCGCCGCCGCCCCGCCGATGACAATGGCAAGCGCCGAGGGTGCGTTGAAGGCATAGCCCGTTTCCATCACAAAGCGCATCACGGCCCAGCCCGCCAGCGCACCCGCGCCAACTGCCACCAGCCCGGCCGCGGCACCCTGCATGGCGGCGCGCAAGGCAAAGCTGAGCAGGATGCGCCCGCGCGTGGCCCCGAGTGTCTTCAGCACCGCCGCCTCATAGGTTCGGGCCCGTTCGCCCGCTGCCGCCGCGCCGATCAGAACCATGAACCCGGTGGCCAATGTGGCCGCCGCCCCCCAGGATGTTGCGGCGGCAATGCCCGCCAATGCGCGCGCCACCAGGTCCAACGCATCGCGCACCCGGATGGCGGTAATGTTGGGCGCGTCGCGGGCCACATCGCGCAGGATCGCGGCCTCGGCGGCCTCATTGGCATAGACGGTTGCGATATTGGTATGCGGTGCCCCGGCCAGCGCATTGGGCGACATCGTGATGACAAAGCCGATCCCGGCATTGGAAAAATCGACCTCGCGCAAGACGGCAATGGTGGCGGTGATATCGCGGCCCAGAATGTTGACCGTCATGGTGTCGCCGATGCCGATGCCGATCTCGCGGGCTGCATCGGCACCAAAGGCCATCAGCGGCGGGCCGTCATAGCCCGGCGGCCACCATTGGCCTTCGACAATTTCCTCGGGGGGCGGGCTGGCTTCCAGATAGGTGATGCCCCGGTCGCCATGCGCGACCCAGTGATCGCCCGCGACCTCACGCGCGGGGCGGCCATTGATGCGGGTCACGAAGCCGCGCAACATGGGCGCGGTTTCGATGCGGGTCACGCCGGGATCATCCGTGACGCGGGCCAGAAAACCGGGCAGTTGATCGCGCTGGATGTCGATAAAGAAATAGGACGGGGCCACCTGCGGCAGGTCACGCTGAATGGCGGCGCGCAGATTGCTGTCGATCTGGCCGATGGCGGCCAGAACGCTCAGCCCCAGGCCAAGCGACAGGACCACGCTGGTGCTGTCCGAGCCGGGGCCGCCAACCGCCCCCAGTGCCAGCCTGAGCGCGCTGCGCCCCCGCACCAGACGGCTTTTCGCCAAGCGCCGCGCCGCCATCCGCAACAGCCAGGCCATTGCCACCAGCACCAGCAATGCCGCGATGATGCCGCCCGCCGACCACAGCGCCAGATAGGGCAGACCTGACAGCCAGGCCGCCGCCGCGATCAAGGCTGCGGCCAGCGCTGCCGATACCAGGATATAAGGCCAGCGCGGCCACCCGGTCAGCCCCAGTTGCGCCTGCCGAAACAACGTGGCGGCGCGGAGCTGTTCGGTGCGCGCCAGCGGCCACAGCGCGAATATCAGGGCGGTCAGCGCGCCATAAAGTGCTGCCTCCAGCAACGGCGCGGGATGCAGGGCGAAATTGGCGGGCACTGGCAGGCGGGCCTCGATCAGCGGCGCAAAGACCAGAGGCAGGCCCGCACCCAGAATCAGGCCAAGCGCCAGGCCAAGCAGCGTCAGCAAGCCGATCTGCATCAGGTAGATGGTAAAGATCAGCCGGCCGCTGGCCCCCAGGGTTTTCAGCGTGGCGATGGTTTCGGTCTTGCCATCGAGATAGCTGCGCACGGCGGCCGAAATGCCGATGCCCCCCACCGCCATTCCCGCCAGCCCGACCAGCACCAGAAACGCCGCGATCCGGTCCACGAAGGCGCTGAGCGCCGGGGCCGCATTGCGCCTGTCGCGCCAGCCATGGCCGTTATCGCCGAACAGCGTGGTGGCCTCGGATCGCAGCGCGTCCAGATCCGCATCGGGGGGCAATTGCAGCCGGTATTGGCTGTCAAACAGCGTGCCGGGGGTCAGCAGGCCCGAGGTTTCAAGCGCTGCAATCGTCACGATGGTGCGGGGGCCGGGGCCGAAATTGCCGCCCGCCATGTCGGGCTCCTGCTCCAGCGCGGCGCGCAGTTCAAAGGCCTGAGTGCCAAGCGTGAAGGTGTCGCCGATCTCCAGCCCCATCTGGCCGATCAGAACCGGGTGCATCACCGCACCGGGCAGGGCATTGGGCAGGTCGCGGGTGGCAAGCGCCTCGGCCATGGTCATTGCAGGTGCCAGGCCGACATCGCCATAAAGCGGATACAGCCCATCGACGGCGCGCACCTGTGTCAGGGCGCGTATTGCCTCGCCATTGCGCAGGGTTACGGCCATGGACCGGAAATCGAGCGTTTCGGAGACGGCCAAGGCATTGGCGGCCATCCAGGCGCGTTCCTGATCGTTTGCGAGGCGCATTGAAAAGCGCAGCTCGGCATCGCCGCCCAGGATCACCGCGCCTTCATTCGCCAGGCCGGTCTCGATGGCCATCCGCACCGACCCGACCCCGGCAATCGCGGCAACGCCAAGGGCCAGGCAGGCCAGAAAGATGCGGAAACCCCGCAAACCGCCGCGCAATTCGCGCCGTGCGATCCGGGCGGCAAGCCTCATTCGGCGGCCTGCGCGGGGGTCGCGCGGTCGATCTGCCCGTCGCGCAGGCGGATCACCCGGTCACAGCGGCGGGCCAGTTCTGGCGCATGGGTGACCAGAATCAGCGTCGCGCCATGGCGGTCGCGCAGGCCAAAGAGCAGATCCATGATGGCGGCACCATTGGTCTCATCCAGATTGCCCGTGGGTTCATCGGCCAACAGGATCTTCGGGCGTGGTGCTGCGGCGCGGGCCAGCGCCACCCGTTGTTGTTCACCGCCCGATAGCTGGCCGGGATAATGCCCGGCGCGATCGGCCAGCCCGACAGTTTCCAGTTCCGCCGCGGCGCGGGCAAAGGCATCGCGGTGCCCGGCAAGCTCCAGCGGGGTTGCAACATTTTCCAGTGCGGTCATGGTGGGGATCAGGTGGAAGGATTGGAACACCACCCCCATATGATCCCTGCGCAACCGGGCCAGGCCATCTTCGTTCAGCGCGCTCAGATCATGGCCCATGGCCACCACCCGGCCCGCGCTGGCGCGTTCCAGCCCGCCCATCAGCATAAGGAGCGAGGATTTGCCCGACCCCGACGGCCCCACCAGCCCAAGCGTTTCGCCCGCTTGCACCTGCACCGTGATGTCGCGCAGGATATCGACAGGCCCGGCATTGCTGTTGAGCCGCAGCGACACATTGGAAAGGTCCAGAATGGGTGTGGTCATGACATGGCTCCGGCAGGGTCTGTCCCTTGGATATGGGGCATTGGCAGGGTGGGGCAAGGCGCTTGGCGTCGCGGTGTATGTTTTGGCCGGGTCGGTTGCCGCGGCCAATGAGGTGGTCATCGCCGCTTTGGGCGACAGTCTGACCCAGGGCTATGGCCTGGCGCAGGATGACGGGCTGGTGCCGCAACTTGAACGCTGGCTGCGCGGGCGCGGCCATGACGTGCGGCTGATCAACGCGGGCGTGTCGGGCGACACCACGGCGGGCGGTCTGGCGCGGGTGGGCTGGACGATGGGCGATGATGTCGATGCCATGATCGTGGCACTTGGCGGCAATGATCTGTTGCGCGGTATTGCGCCCGAAGTGAGCCGGGCCAATCTGGAGGGTATCTTGCGGGCGGCTGAAGCCGCCGATATCGCGGTGTTGCTGGTGGGCCTGCGCGCTTTCAACAATTTCGGGCCGGAATATCAGGCCGCATATGATGCGATGTTCCCGGAACTGGCTACCGAATACGGCGCTTTGTATTTCGGTGATTTTCTGGGCCCGATTTCGGGGCCCGATGCGGCCGGGCAGGGCGTGTTTCTGCGGCGCTATATCCAACCGGATGGATTGCATCCCAATGCCGCCGGCGTGGCGCGGATTGTCGAAGCGATCGGGCCTGTGGTCGAGGCGCTTATTGCCCGCGTGCCGCAACCCTGATCGCGGTGTCGGCATCCCGGCAGGCCCGATTGCCCGTTCCGGGCCGGGATCCTGGCGCGGCGTTGGGCCTGGCCGATCTGCTGGCGGATGAGTCGTGAATAGGTCGTGATGGTTGGAAGATGTCCGCTGGTGCCGGTCAAAACCCGGATTGGGGCGGAACGCTGGTCAGATTGCCGCGATCGGGGCCTGTCTGGCGCAGCAATGACTTGCGGGCAATTATCGGCGCGTTACCATTGGAAATTCCAGCGGAGGGGCAGAGATGACGCATATTCTGGCGATTGATCAGGGGACAACATCCAGCCGGGCCATCCTGTTCGATGCCGCGATGCGGCCGGTGGCCTCGGCGCAGCAGGAATTCACCCAACATTTTCCTGCCTCGGGATGGGTCGAACATGAGGTGGAGGATATCTGGAATACCGTGATATCCACCTGCCGGGCGGCGCTGGACAAGGCCGGTCTGACGGCGCGCGATCTGGCCGGGATCGGCATCACCAACCAGCGCGAAACCACGCTGTTATGGGACCGCAAGACCGGCGCGCCGGCCCATCGCGCGATTGTCTGGCAGGATCGGCGGACCGCGGAGCTTTGCACCGCGCTGCGTGATCAGGGGCATGAGGCGATGGTGCAGCACCGAACCGGGTTGCTGCTGGACCCCTATTTCTCCGGCACCAAGCTGGCCTGGTTGCTGGACAATGTCGATCGCGCGCGGGAGCGGGCCGAGGCGGGCGAGCTGATGTTTGGCACCGTTGACAGCTATCTGATCTGGCGGCTGACCGGCGGGGCTGTCCATGCAACCGACGCCACGAACGCAGCCCGGACGCTGCTTTATAATATCCGCGACGGCATCTGGGATGCAGAGATCTGTGGGCTTCTGAACATCCCCATGGGGATGTTGCCCGAGGTGCGGGATTGCGCCGCATGTTTTGGTGATACCGTGCCAGGGATTCTGGGTGCATCGGTGCCCATTCTGGGCGTTGCGGGGGACCAGCAGGCGGCCACGATCGGGCAGGCCTGTTTCGCGCCGGGGATGATGAAATCGACCTATGGCACCGGCTGTTTCGCATTGCTCAATACCGGTGATGCGCTGGTCGAAAGCAAGACCCGGATGCTGGGCACCATCGCCTATCAGTTTGACGGCAAGCCGACCTATGCGCTGGAAGGCTCGATCTTCATCGCGGGGGCGGTGGTGCAATGGCTGCGCGACGGTTTGCAGATCATCAAGGCGGCATCCGAGACGCAGGCGCTGGCCGAGATCGCGGACCCGGAACAGGAGCTTTACCTCGTGCCCGCGTTCACCGGCCTTGGCGCACCCTATTGGGATGCGGAATGCCGTGGCGCGGTGTTCGGCTTGACGCGCGGTTCGGGCCCGGCCGAATTTGCCCGCGCGGCGCTGGAAAGCGTCGGCTTCCAGACCCGCGACCTATGGGAAGCCATGCGCGCCGATTGGGGCGGGGCGGGCGAGGGCCGTATCTTGCGGGTCGATGGCGGCATGAGTGCTTCGGACTGGACGATGCAGTTTCTGGCCGACATTCTGGGTGCGCCGGTGCATCGGCCCGAAGTGCTGGAGACGACAGCATTGGGGGTGGCGTGGTTGGCGGGAATGCAGGCGGGGATATATCCGGACCGGGATGGATTTGCCGCGACCTGGGCGTTGGAGCGGGAGTTCGTGCCGGAGATGGGCGCGGATCGGCGGGAGGCGCGATATGCCGGGTGGAAGGATTCAGTGGCGCGGACCTTGAGCCGGTAGGTAGTCTTTGTTTGGGGTCGGATTGCTGCGCAATCCGACCCGGGGGGGGGGGGGGGCGCCCCCCCCCCCC
>NZ_JBTUJH010000047.1:0-11714 GCF_058343375.1 Alterinioella sp. | reverse complement strand
GGACACATATGAGGCGTATGGGTTGCTCGGGCCGGGCGGCGTTTATGGCCACGCCATCCACCTGGAGCCGCGCGAACGCGACCGGCTGCGCGAGGTCGGGGCCGCGCTGATCCATTGCCCGACATCGAATACATTCATCGGGTCGGGACTGTTTGACATCGGGCTGGCAGGCGGAAACATTCGTGTCGGGCTGGCCACTGATACTGGCGGTGGATCCAGCTTTTCAATGCTGCGCACCATGGCATCGGCCTATGAGGTGGCCCAGTTGCGCGGTCGCGCCCTGCACCCGGCAGAGCTGATCTGGCTGGCCACCGAGGGCTCGGCCCGCGCCTTGCGGATCGCCGACAGGGTCGGGCGGCTGGCACCGGGACAAGAGGCCGATCTGGTGGTGCTGGACCTGGCCTCGACGCCTGCGATTTCGCAGCGCGCCGACCGGGCCGAGACCATTTGGCAGGCACTTTTTCCGACCATCATGATGGGCGATGACCGGGCGATTGCGCAGGTCTATGTGGCCGGGCGAATGCTCTGAGCCATATTGGCGACCGCGGCGCTACCGGCAAGTTCGGATGCCTCCCCTTTCGGTGGTGCAATGCACCCCCTACCGGGCAGAGGGCGGAGGTATTTTGGCCAAGATGAATTGGGGAATCAGCAAGGGGCGGCCAGAACGAGCACGCGGATTGGGCCAGCGCGCGCATAGCCGAATTGGGTGGCACGGCGATGCGCCATGTTGCGGCGGTGACCGGGTGAATTGGCCCAATCGGTGAAGGTTTCGGTATTGCTGGCCTGACCCATGGCGATGTTTTCCGCGACGAAACAGGCATTGAGCCCCTGCGCGCGCAATGCGTTCAGCCACGCGCCGGGATCTGGCCGGAATCCGCCTGTGCCAACAGGAGCTGCGGGGCGAGCAGAAAAAAGAGCGTCAACCAACGGATCATGGCGGCAAGGTCTCAGGCCATCAGCGCCTGCGCAAGGGCGCGTTGACGCGCCAGGGTTTGCGGCAGGTCGATGCTGGTCACGTGACCATCCGCCACGATCTGACGCCCCTCGACCAGCAGGTCGCGCACCGCCATCGGGCCGGCCAGCAGAAGCGCCGCTATATCCCAATTGCCCGCCGCCGCCGCGCCCGACATGTCCCAGATTGCAATATCGGCGCGTTTTCCAACCGCGATCTGGCCACAATCGGGGCGGCCCAGAACCTCGGCCCCGCCCCGGGTTGCAATCCAGAGCGCCTCACGCGCGCTCATGGCATCGGCCCCGGATGCCACCCGTTGCAAAAGCAGTGCCTGGCGCGCCTCGGCCACCAGATTGCCGGTATCATTGGAGGCTGATCCATCGACGCCAAGCCCGACCCTGACGCCCGCATCGCGCATCGCACGCACCGGCGCAATGCCAGACCCGAGGCGGCAATTGGAGCAGGGGCAATGCGCCACACCAGTGCGCGTTTTCGCAAAAAGATCAATCTCTTGCGCGTCCAACTTAACGCAATGGGCATGCCAGACATCATCGCCGGTCCAGCCCAGGTCTTCGGCATATTGGCCGGGCCGGCAGCCAAATTTTTCAAGGCTGTAGGCGATATCCTCATCGTTTTCGGCCAGGTGGGTGTGCAGCATCACGCCCTTGTCGCGGGCCAGATCTGCGGCCTCGCGCATCAGATCGCGGCTGACCGAAAAGGGCGAACAGGGCGCGATACCGACGCGGCACATGGAGCCATCAGAGGGGTCGTGGAAGCTGTCGATCACGCGGATGCAATCGCGCAAAATCGCCTCCTCCGGCTCGACCAGCGCATCGGGCGGCAAGCCACCATCGCTTTCGCCGATCGACATCGCCCCGCGGGTGGGCTGGAACCGCATCCCGATCTCGGCCGCCGCTGCGATGGTGTCATCGAGCCGCGCACCGTTCGGGTAGAGATACAGGTGATCAGAGCTCAGCGAACAGCCCGACAGCGCCAGTTCGGCCAGCCCGGTGAGGGCGGAGATATGAATTTCCTCTGGACCGAACCGCGCCCAGATCGGGTAGAGCGTTTGCAGCCAGCCAAATAGCAGCGCGTCCTGAGCCTGCGGCACGGCACGGGTCAGGCTTTGATAGAGGTGGTGATGCGTGTTCACCAGGCCGGGCGTCACCAGGCAGCCGCCTGCGTTAATCTGATGCGGGCCGCTCAGGCCGGTGCCGATCTCTGCCACAACACCGCCCGATACCCGGATATCGACGCCCGAAAGCTCCCGCGCGCCATCATCCATCGTCAGTAAACAGTCAATGGATTTAATTATGATATCAGCCATTTACATCTCACACTTCATCTGGCCCGCTTGGATGCCAATGTGGGAAGGCCGGGCAACAGAACGCGGGCGAAAGGGCTTGCCGGGCTGCTCCGAGGCTAGCCGGTTCGTATCGGCACGCATATCTTAATATTCGGATAGGATTTTCAGGCATTCGGCATGTAATTGCGGACAACCCGCCGCCACGACCCGCCCGCCATCATGGACCGGATCCCCGCGCCAATCGGTCACGATACCGCCCGCCGCCTCGATCACCGCAATCGGGGCGGCAATGTCATAGGCGTTCAACCCGGCCTCGATCACCAGATCAATCTGACCGGCAGCCAACAGCGCGTAGGCATAGCAATCGGTGCCGTAGCGGGTCAGCTGCACCTGATCACGGACGCGGTTGAACCCGTCCCGGTCGGTCCCATCGCCCAGTTCGGGAAATGTGGTGAAAAGCGTCGCCTGCGCCAGCGTCAGACCATCGCGCACTGCCAGATTGCGGTGCCCATGTGGGCCGACCAGCAGCGCCCGCCCGAGCCCACCCTCAAAACGTTCACCGATATAGGGCTGGTCGATAATGCCGTAGAACGGCCCGTCCCGGTCAGCCACCGCGATCAGCACGCCCCAGGTTGGCGTGCCCGAGATAAACCCGCGGGTGCCATCGATCGGGTCCAGCACCCAGGTCAGCCCGCTGGTGCCGGGCTTCGCGCCAAATTCCTCGCCCAGAATGCCATCCTCGGGGCGGCGGCTGCGCAGGATCTCGCGCAGGGTGGCCTCGGCCGCGCGATCGGCCTCGGTCACCGGATCGAACCCGGTCGCCAGCTTGTTCTCGGTCGCCAGCCCCGCGCTGCGGAAATAGGGCAGAATGACCTGCCGCGCGGCATCGGCCATGACATGCGCCGTGGCCATCAGGTCATCGGCCATGGCGGCAGAAATATCGGCGCGGGTCAGCATGCGGGCATCCTTGGCCTGCGCCTGGCCCAAGGTCAAGCGGTGCTGCCCGACAGCACGCGTGCCAGTTCAAAAAGCTGGCGGCGCTGGTTTTCGGGGATGGCATAATAGGAGCGGACAAGTTCCAGCGCCTCACGGTCAGCCAGAACATCACCGGGAAGTGAACCGGCCCCGTCAACACCGCCTTGCAGACCGTCAAAGAAATAGCTGACCGGCACCTCCATTGCGCGCGCGATCTCCCACAGGCGCGAGGCGCTGACGCGGTTTGTGCCGGTCTCGTATTTCTGGATCTGCTGGAACTTGATGCCAACCTGTTCGGCCAGTTGGCTCTGTGTCATCGGCACCAACCAGCGGCGATGTCTGATCCGTTTGCCTACATGCAAATCGACGGGATGTTTCATTCTCTTTCTCCGCTGCGGGACCGGAATTTCCTGCAACCATAGGTGGCATGGCGCGGCATATCAAATCCGCCGCTTCCGGTTGCATATCCGATATGTAGCGCTAGCCTGCCCGCAGACACCTCCTTTGAAAGGGAAGACATGCGCGCCCTCCGCCTGACCAGTTTTGACACAGCTCCGAGCCTGGCCGAAATCCCCACGCCTCGCCCTGGCCCGGGCGAAGCATTGGTGCGCATTGCCGCCTGCGGATTGAATTTTGCCGATCTTCTGATGCTGAAAGGCCAGTATCAGGACACGCCCGCCCTGCCCTTCACCATGGGGATGGAGATTGCAGGCGTGGTCGAGGCGCTTGGCCCCGATACCGATGGCCCCGCCCCCGGCACCCGCGTGGCCGTGTTTTCCGGTCAGGGCGGTCTGGCGGATCAGGGCGTTTTTCCCGTGGCCCGCATGACCGCGATCCCCGATGCCATGCCGTTTGATCAGGCGGCAGGGTTTCTGGTGGCCTATGGCACGTCGCATCTGGCGCTGACGCATCGGGCCCGGCTGCAACCGGGTGAGCGGCTGCTGGTTCTGGGGGCGGCGGGTGGTGTCGGCCTGACTGCGGTCGAGATCGGGGCGCAGATCGGGGCCGAGGTGATTGCCTGCGCGCGCGGGCGCGACAAGCTGAACGTGGCCAGGGCCGCCGGGGCCACGCATCTGATCGACAGCGAGACCCAGGATATCCGCGCAGAGGTCAAGGCATTGGGCGGGGCCGATGTGGTCTATGATGCCGTTGGCGGCGATCAGTTCAAGGCGGCGATGCGGGCGACCAATCCGGGCGGCCGGCTGATCCCGATCGGCTTTGCCAGCGGCGAAGTGCCCCAGATCCCGGCCAATATCCTGCTGGTGAAAAACCTCAGCGTGATCGGGCTCTACTGGGGTGGCTACATGGCGTTTGCACCGCAGATCCTGACCGACAGCCTGGCGCAGCTTTTCGCGCTCTACGAGGCAGGCCAGCTGCATCCCCATATCGGGGCGACCTATCCGCTGGAACAGGCCGGCGACGCGATGGCGCTTCTGAAATCGCGCAAATCGACCGGCAAGGTTGTGGTGATGATCTGAACCGGACGTTCCGGTGACGCGGGGCAGAAGGATTTTCCCTGAAAAATCCTTCCACGCCGAAAATTCTTCAAGAAGAATTTTCCACCGGAGCGCGCCCTACATCGCCTCGAATGCCTGACGCACGAAATCAGCCAGCGCCTGTTCCGGCTCGCTCTTGGCCAGATCGCCGCCATACATGTTGATCTTGACCTGTGGCAGATCAGGCAGGGCTCCTGCATGTCGGATGCGCGAAACATAACGCGGCTCGGCCCCGTCGATACAGGCGCTGACCGCCAGATCGGCGCTGATCGAGGCTTCGATGGTCCGGGTATTGTCGCTTTCCACCGCCATTTCCCAGGGGATCCCGGCAAGATCCAGCGCCCGCTGCACGGCATGGCGAAAGATGCACATTTCCTCAAAGGCCAGACGCAGCGGGCGATGGTGCCATTGCTGCCCGTCCACCGCGCCGACCCAGATCAGCGGGCGCTCCAACAGGGTCTCGCCGCTGCTGTCCAGATGTGGTTCGGTGGCCAGCGCCAGATGGACCTCGCCGCGTTCCAGCATCCGGCGCAGGCGGGATGTGAACGAGCTGACCAATTGCACCTTCATTCGCGGAAAGGCCGCGTTGAACCGGTGCAGAACCTGCGGAATCGCGGGGTAGACGATATCACTGGGCACGCCGAGCACCAATTGCCCCTCATAGTCCCGCGATGTCAGCCGGGTCAGGACCTCATCATTGAGCACCAGCATGCGGCGCGCATAGCTCAGCATCTGTTCGCCCTGGCTGGTCAACGCCAATTTGCGCGCCCTGCGGTCCAGCAAGGACACCCCGACGCTTTCCTCCAGCCGTTTCAGCTGCATCGATACCGCCGATTGCGTGAGGTTCAGAAACCCGCTGGCCTTGGTCACACCGCCCGTGTCGGACACGGTGACGAAGGCGCGCAAGGCTGTCATGTCGAGATTCCTCATCATCACGTTCCTTGATATAGATATTCATAAACATTCGTTTTCATTATGTCGAGCGCGCCGCTATATATCAAGCATCGAAATAACCCAGTCACTTTGCATCATGAAAAGGAAAGTCAGCCCCATGGCTTACGCACTCGCCTCCCGCCCCGTCACCTCTGCTCGCCGCACCGGCATTCTGACCTTCCTGAGCGCCGGTCTTGCCGCATGGCGTCAACGCCGCGTGCTGGCCCGCCTGGACGCCCATGCGCGCCGCGATCTGGGCCTGTCGGGTCGCGACGTATTCACCGAATCGATGCGCCCGATCTGGAACGTGCCGGCCACCTTGCTGCGCTGAATGCAAAAAACCTGCGAAAACACTCGGGTTTTGCGCCGGTAATCCTTGAAATTACGCCCCGCCTTGCCGATATTCAGGCCAAGGCGGGGCGTAATGCGTTCCGCCACGTGAATCAGGTGCCTTTTATCGGAGGAATCCATGGCAGAGTTTGACACGATCCGGACCCGCGGCGCAGCCGTCAGCCGGTCTGAGATCGACCAGGGGCTGCGGTCCCATATGAACAAGGTCTATGGCACCATGTCCGGTGGTATGGCAATCACTGCCGCCGCCGCATGGGCCATTGCGGGCCTGGCAATTACAAATGACCCATCGGGCGTTGAATTTGCCCTGCGCGACGGTGTCTATCTGACCGGTGTGGGCGAAGTTCTGTATACCACCCCATTGCGGTGGGTGGTGATGTTTGCACCGCTGGCCTTCATTATCTTTGGTTGGGGTGCCTTGATGCGGCGCGGCTCGGCGGCTGCAGTCAGCCTCGGGTTTTTCGTCTTTGCCGCCGTGATGGGCGTCTCGATGAGCTCGATCTTTCTGATCTACACGCCCTATTCCATCGTGCAGACATTGCTTGTGACCTCCATCGCCTTTGCCGGGCTCAGCCTCTATGGCTACACCACCAAACGCGATCTCAGCGGCATGGGCACGTTCCTGATGATGGGTGTGATCGGCCTGATCGGCGCGATGATCCTGAACCTGTTCCTGCAATCGGGCGTGATGATGATGGCCATTTCGGCCATCGGTGTGATAATTTTCGCGGCCCTCACAGCATTCTATACGCAAGGGATCAAATCGGAATATGTGGCCCACGCGGCCCATAACGATCAGGAATGGCTGGACAAGGCCGCCATCGACGGCGCGCTCAGCCTCTATATCGCCTTCCTGAACTTGTTCCAGTTCCTGCTGATGTTCATGGGTTCGCGGGAATAACGAGACCCGATCCAGAAATGCGCAAGGGCCGGTCAATAACGACCGGCCCTTTTTTCATGCGCCCAGCCTGCGCCGTGCCGATGCCAAAAGCGCCTTGGAATAGACCATGTGCAGGCCCAGCAACGCCCTGAAGCCGAACCCAAGCCCGTCCTTTCCGGCCACCGGCACCACAGCTGACCCGAAATACAGCAACGCAGAGCCGTCCTGGGGCTGCACCATGAACCAGGACCGGGTGCGCGACCCGACGGGACACATCAAAAGCTGGGTATCGCTGCGCGCCTCGACGGTCCAGGCGGCGAAATGGTCGGTGCCCCCTGCCCCCAATGCGACCGCGTCAGCATCCGTCGAGGGGCTGCGTGCGGCCAGCGCCAGCACCCGCCGTTCCATCCTGAAAAGCGGCGTGGTGTAGAAGGCAGCAACATAGTCGGCCAATGAAACCGGACCCGCCGCTTTCGTCACATAACAATCGGTAAACCCGCCTTCAATCCGGGCATATGGGCCAAGCAAGGCCGCATCCGGCAAAGGCACGGCCTGAACGGAAGAAACCAAAAGCCCATCCTCTCCAAAAAAACCGGCCGCGGCTGTAATATCAGCGCGGCCTGGTTTGAAAACTTGAGAAGGGCAGATCGGCTTACTTGATCTTGCCTTCCTTATATTCCACATGCTTGCGGATGACCGGGTCATATTTGTTGACGACCATCTTTTCGGTCATGGTGCGCGCGTTTTTCTTGGTCACGTAGAAGTGGCCGGTGCCCGCCGTGGAATTGAGGCGGATCTTGATTGTGGTCGGCTTCGCCATCTGAAAACTCCTGATCAGCGGGGCGCGAATGTCATTCGGTGACTCGCACATGCATAGCGTGGTTGAGCGCGCTTTTTACCCTTGCGGCCCCCGGTGTCAACCCAAAAGCGGGGCAAGGACCCGCATCCGCACCGCGCGCGCCCCCGCCATCGCGGGTGGTGCCACCACCAGCCCATATTGCGGTTGATCAGAGACCCCGGCCTGGTCTCGGTCAGGCCCAGGGCATCCATCATCTGCCCGGTATCGCAGGAAGCCCTGTCAAAACCAGGCACCGCCGGTGCGACCTATGCACGAGGTTCGCACGGGTCAT
Source organism: Alterinioella sp. (assembly GCF_058343375.1). Lineage (NCBI taxonomy): Bacteria > Pseudomonadati > Pseudomonadota > Alphaproteobacteria > Rhodobacterales > Paracoccaceae > Alterinioella > Alterinioella sp. The sequence goes on along the minus strand of NZ_JBTUJH010000047.1, from coordinate 3,691 downwards.
GCACTCGATCCGCATTCAGGGGCGTCCGCGGCAGCTGGCCTGACGAAGGCTCCCGTCAGGGGGGCTGAGAAAGGCCACCCCGGGTCGGCGCCGACAGGCGTCGAAACAAATATGCGCGGAGGGCCTGTAAGCCGGATTCTGTCCCCCGAACGGGTTTCCCCGCCCGGATGGATGACCATTCCTCTGCGCTGCCGGTTGCCCGACAGCTCTAGCTGCCAACCCGGATCTCTCGGGCTGAAGCGGCCCTGTGACACGCACGCGAGATCCCTATTTGGCATTGCTCCCGGTGGGGCTTGCCTTGCGGGGCCTGTTACCAGCCCCCCGGTGGGCTCTTACCCCACCGTTTCACCTTTTCCCTGATTGCTCAGGGTAGTTTCATTTCTGTGGCGCTTTCCGTCGGATTGCTCCGCCCGGGCGTTACCCGGCACCGCTGCTTCAGGGAGTCCGGACTTTCCTCTCGAGCGTGTTTTCGTGAAACCGAAAACACGCGGGACCTGACAGTCGGGTTCTGACGGCCAAAGCCGTCAGGTTCCGACGAGAAGGTCGAGTTGCCTCTTTCTCACCAATACACGCCCAAGCGGCCATCCAGCCCTCCGCGCGCGTTTCACCTATGTGCTGGCACCGCCCCGGTCAACGCCAAAGCGCGCGGCAAGATCGGCAATGATCGCCATATCGGTCGCATCAAGCGGGCCGCGCGTGCCGGGGCGAAACCGCAAACGCACTGTTTTCAAAAGCAGATCATCGGCCACATCCGGGTATCCAAAAGCCAATGCCGCGTCACGAAAACCTTGCGCATCGGGCCCGGGCGCGGGGCCATCACCGGCAATATCGGGCCAGACCGACAGCCCCCCGCGCGCCAGACGCCGCCAATCGAACCGCCGCCCCGGATCGGTCTTGCGCCCGGGGGCCATGTCGGAATGCCCGATGACCCCCTCGGGAGGGATCGACCAGCGGCCGAGGATTCCCGGCAACAGCCGCTCCAGCGCATCCATCTGTGCCGCGGCAAATGGCACACGCCCGGTATTTGACAATTCGATCCCGATCGAACGTGAATTGACATCGCCCGCACCCGCCCATTCACCGGCCCCGGCATGCCAGGCGCGCATATCTTCATCGACCAGCGCCCGCACCTCGCCCGCCTCGGAAATCAGGTAATGCGCCGAAACCTCACGGCCCGGATCGCAAAGCGCCCGCTCGGCGGCATCGCAGCTCTCCATGGCAGTGTAATGCAGCACCACAAGTTCGGGTCGCAACCCGTTGCGGCGGGGTCCGAAATTGGGCGAGAGGCTCACTCGGTTTGGGCCGCCTGAGCGGCCCGCGCGGCATTGCGGAACACGGTCGGATCCCAGCCGCAGGCATAGCCATCACCATCGGGATCCAGCGACTGACGGTCACGTTCCGGCCCGCCGAGGCGCAAAAACGCCTCCTGCGCCAGATTGTCGGACCGGTAGGATTGGCAATTGCGCATACTGCGCCCCGCCAGAAGCCGGGACCGGCGATAGACCTGCTGACCCACCGGGTTGGTCGTCGATACCGCATATTCGATAATATTCGGCCCGCTCGACCCGGAGCGCGTCGGCAGCGCGGTCGGCGCGATCTCGACACGTTGTTCAATCATCCGCTGGCGGCGCTCGGCATCGCTTTCGATGGTTTCGCGGGCCGAAACCGCCGCGAAATCCTGTTCATCCGAAAACGCCGCATTGCCGATGCCCGGCAGCGCAGCGGGTGCGGTTTCCGAGGCTGCAATCGCTCCGCTGGCAACGGCGGCAATATCGGTGCCGCCAGAGGTCTGGGCGGGCGGAAGGATCGGCGCGGCGGGGGCGATGGCGGCTTGCGGCGCAGCCCGGCCCGCAGCCCGGCCATCAAGGCCGCCAAAACCAATGCCCGCATCATTGGGCGTGGTCGTGCAAGCCCCGACCAGCAGGAGCCCGAGCGCCATCGCCACCATTTTAGCCATTGCTCTTCCTCGCCCACGTGTTTTTTCGGGCTTTTACCACCATTTCGCCGGTTTCGCCACAAATCCCGCCGCCTGTTCCAGCGCAAAGGCCGTATTGAGCAGGTCGCCTTCTTCCCAGGGCCGTCCGATCAGTTGCAGGCCAAGCGGCAGGCCCGCCTTGTCCAGCCCCGCGGGCACCGCGATGCCGGGCAGGCCCGCAAGGTTGACGGTGACCGTGAACACATCGTTGAGATACATCTCGACCGGGTCGGCAACCTCTTTGCCCAGCTCAAACGCCGCCGAGGGCGTGGCGGGTGTCAAGATACAGTCAACGCCGGCATTGAACACGTCTTCAAAGTCGCGCTTGATCAGGGCGCGCACCTTGCGCGCACGATTGTAATAGGCGTCGTAGAAACCGGCGCTCAACACATAGGTGCCGATCATCACGCGGCGTTTGACCTCTGCGCCAAAGCCCTCGGCGCGGGTTTTTTCATACATCTCGGTGATGCCATCGCCCTGCGCCATATCGGCCCGGTATCCGAACCGGACCCCATCATAGCGCGCCAGGTTCGATGAGGCCTCGGCCGGGGCCAGCACGTAATAGGCCGGCAGCGCGTATTTGGTGTGCGGCAGGGAAATATCGCGCAGCTCGGCACCCGCATCGCGCAGCATCTCCGCGCCCTGCTGCCACAGCGCCGCGATCGCATCGGGCATCCCCTCCATCCGGTATTCTTTCGGAATGCCAATGGTCTTGCCGCGAATGTCGCCGCTCAACATGGCCTCGAAATCGGGCACGGCGATATCGGCCGAGGTGCTGTCGAGCGCGTCATGGCCCATCATCGCCGCCCCCATGATGGCAGCGTCACGCACCGTCTTGGTCATTGGCCCGGCCTGATCGAGCGATGAGGCAAAGGCCACGATGCCCCAGCGCGAACAGCGCCCATAGGTGGGTTTCAGCCCGACAATACCGGTGAAGGCGGCCGGCTGGCGGATCGAGCCGCCAGTATCGGTGCCGGTGGCGGCAAGGCAGAGATCGGCGGCCACGGCCGAGGCAGAGCCCCCCGATGAGCCACCCGGCGTCAGCGCGGCATCGGAATTTCCCGCCCGCCAGGGATTGACGGCATTGCCATAGACCGAGGTTTCATTGGAACTCCCCATGGCAAATTCATCCATGTTGAGCTTGCCCAACATCACCGCGCCGGCATCGCGCAACTGGCCCGATACGGTCGACTCGTATTGCGGCTTGAAGCCTTCCAGTATCTTCGATCCGGCCTGAGAGGCGACGCCCTCGGTGCAGAACAGATCCTTGATCCCCACCGGGATGCCGCACATGTCGGGCGCGTCACCTGCCTTGAGGCGGGCATCAGCGGCCGCTGCGCGCTCCAGCGCAATCTCGGGCGTCTTGTGAACGAAGGCACCAAGCGCATCGGCACCGTCGATGGCGCTCAGGCAGGCTTGCGTCAGCTCTACCGAACTGGTGTCACCCTTGCGCAGCGCGTCGCGGGCATCCGAGATGGTCAAAGCATTGAGATCAGACATTATTCCACCACCTTCGGCACCGCAAAGAACCCTTCGCGCGCATCCGGCGCATTGGCCAGCACCTTGGCCTGCTGATCGCCATCGGTCACCACATCGGCGCGGCGTTTCAGGCGCATCGGCGTGACCGAGACCATCGGTTCGACCGCCTCCACATCCAGCTCGCCCAACTGCTCGATGAACCCCAATATGGCGTTGAACTCAGCAGCCAGCGCCGGC
>NZ_JBTUJH010000046.1:0-35435 GCF_058343375.1 Alterinioella sp. | reverse complement strand
CCCTCCAGCTTGCCGGTGTCGCGGACAGCTATCCGGCGCTGGCAAGTGCCGCCGCCGAGACCGAGCAATCGTTCACCGATTTCCTGGAAAACGTGCTGCTGGCCGAGCGGGACTGTCGGCGATCCAGATCAGCCTCAACCCTAGTCAGAATGGCGGGTTTTCCCGCCGTGAAGACCATAGAAGAGTATGATTTCAAGTTCGCCAGCTCCGCCCCGAAACGCCAGATCGAGCTGCTGGCCTCACTGGCCTTCGTGGCCCGCAAGGAAAACGCCGTGTTCCTCGGGCCGTCCGGCGTGGGCAAAACCCACCTCGCAATAGCCCTGGGCCACAAGGCGGCCAACGCGGGGATCAAAACCCGCTTCATCACGGCGGCAGACATGATCCTGCAGGTGGAAACGGCTCAGCGTCAAAGCCGGTTGTCTAAATCTATGAAGACGCTCAGCGGTTACACACTGCTGATCATCGATGAGATAGGCTATTTGCCCATGCATCGTGAACAGGCGCATCTGTTCTTCCAAATCGTGGCGGCACGCTACGAGAAGGCATCCACCATCATGACCTCAAATCTCAGCTTCTCAACCTGGGATCAGGCTTTCGCGGGCGACCAGGTTCTGACGGCCGCAATGCTGGACCGGCTCCTGCACCACGCACAGGTCATCCAGATCCAGGGCGAAAGTTACCGGCTCAAAAACAAACGCAAAGCAGGCATCATTGCACCGGCCCAACAAAAGGAGAGCGCCCGAACCTAAACCACCGCCGCAGGCCAACACGCGCTTGAGATATATGACGTCTCCGCGCGAATTGGCCTGCTAAACCGAGAGGGTGGGCCAATATTCAACCGGCCAAATGGGTCACTTTTGAACCGGCGTTGACACCAGGCGCAAGGCTGTTGGCAGCCGCGCCCCGATCCTGGTCGAAGCGAGGCCGAACGCACGGTGGTCGCTGGACTTCGTGCATGATCAGCTCGCCTGTGGTCGCCGCTTTCGCATGCCTCACGTGGTCGATGACGTGACAGGGGAATGCCTCGCGGCAATTCCGGACACAATGATCTCGGGCAAGCGCGTGGCGCGAGAACTGGACAAGCTGATCGAGCGGCGCGGCAAGCCGGGCATGGTTGTCAGCGACAATGGGACCGAACTGACCAGTAACGCGATCCTGGCCTTCGTCGCGGATCGCAAGATCAACTGGCACTACATCGCGCGTCGTGCCAAAGGCACGCTTCCAGCGTGACGCAAGCCGATGCAAAACGGCTTTGTGGAAAGTTTCAATGGCCGCATGCGCGACGAGCTTCTGAACGAAACCATGTTCCGCACCATGGCGCATGCCCGCGCCCTGATCCGGGCCTGGGCCGATGACTACAACGAAGAGAGGCCCCATTCGGCGCTCGGCTATCAGACACCAAAGGCATTTGCCGAGCGCCTGTTCACCGCAACCGGCAGCAGCGCTGCGCCAGATGAAAGCTCCGCGCAGCAGCCGGTTGCTCAACCTGCGCCACGGAGCGTATCAAACCAAAGGACTCAAGTTCCGGCTGGATGAAAATTCAGTGGCAGGTCAGTGCGGCCCGGACGGCCCAACTGGTGATCGACGCGGTAAATGAGGCGATTGCGCAATGCAAACCATCAGATCCAATCCACCATTCGGATAGGGGTGCGCAATACAGGTCGGTGGCCTTCGGTTTTGTTTCACAAACCACCTGCCGGGCAATGCATGTGCGAGAGCTTCTTCGCCACCCTGGAATGCGAATTGCTGGAGCGCTGCAAGTTCAGGACAAGACCAGCAGCGCGCGTGGCATGTTTCGAATTCATTGAAGGATGGTACAATTCCTCTCGCCGTCATTCGGCTTTGGGGTATAAGTCACCGAATTACCTGTGAAAGGACCGCTGCTGAAGGGCTGGAATCGCCAAGCCCATAACCGTCCATCAGACCGGGGGAGCTCCAATCTCCATCGGTTACTGGCTGGTGGCCGAACTTCCACGGTTGCATCTGGAGTTGGATTCGGGGAATGGCGAACACGCCTTGAAAGGTGAGATGCGGGCAGAGATGTGCAAGAAGATGCGGATTGACACCAAGAGGGTGCTGGCGGACATGTCCTGCGACATTCGAGGCTGAACACCCTATGAAACCCCTCTCGAAACAGCCCTGGCATCACCTGCCCGACGCAACGGTTCTGGACTTGCTTGAGACCGATATCAAGGCCGGGCTCGATCAATCCGATGCGGAAAATCGGCTGAAACAGCATGGTCCCAACGCGTTGACCCGACGCAAGGGGCAGGGGCCGTTGCGGCGGTTCGTGACGCAGTTCAATCAGGCGCTGGTCTATATCCTTCTGGCGGCGGTGCTGATCAAGCTGTCGCTTGGGGCATATATCGATGCCGCTGTCATCTTTGGCGTGGTTCTGCTCAACTCGGTCATCGGATTCCTGCAGGAAAGCAAGGCGCTGAATGCGCTGGCGGCCCTTTCGCGCGCATTGAGCACCCAGACGACAGTGCTGCGCTCTGGCGAAAAGCATCGCATGGATGCCAGATATCTGGTGCCGGGCGATATCGTGCTGCTGGCGTCGGGCGACAAGGTGCCGGCCGATCTGCGCCTGTTGCGCAGCCGCAACTTGCAGATTGATGAATCGGCCCTGACCGGAGAGTCGGTGTCGGTCGAAAAGACCTGCATCACCCTGGACCGCGACACCCCCCTCGCCGAGCGTGTCAACATGGGCTATTCGACCACCCTGGTGACCTATGGCACCGGGATCGGCGTGGTGACGGCGACCGGCGACACCACCGAGATCGGTCGTATCAACGATCTCATTACCAGCGCTACGGTTCTGGCCACGCCCCTGACCCGCAAGATCGCCAGTTTTTCCCATGTCTTGCTCTATGCCATCCTGGGGCTGTCGGTTGTCACATTCGCCGTGGGCCTGTGGCATGGCGGTGCCTGGGAGGATCTGTTCATGGCGGCGGTGGCCCTGTCGGTGGCGATGATCCCCGAAGGCCTGCCGGCGGTCGTGACCATAACCCTGGCGATCGGCGTGACGCGCATGGCCAGGCGCAACGCCATCATCCGCCATTTGCCCGCCGTCGAGACGCTGGGCAGCACCACGATCATCTGTTCGGACAAGACCGGCACGCTGACCCGCAACCAGATGACCGTGCAGGCGCTGTGGGCCGGCGATCAGGATTTTTCGGTCAGCGGCGTTGGTTACAATCCGGTTGGCGAGCTTCGCCAGAGCGGCGCGCCGGCGGATATCCCTGGCAATGCGGCCCCGAACGCAACCCTGACCGAACTGCTGCGCGCCGGCCTGCTGTGCAATGACGCGGTTTTGGTCAAGGGTGTTGATGGCTGGAAGGTCGAGGGGGACCCCACCGAGGGGGCGCTATTGGTCGCGGCAGGCAAGGCAGGTCTGGAACGCGCGGCGCAGGAGGCGGCCTATCCCCGGCTTGATACCATCCCGTTTGAAAGCCAGCACCAGTATATGGCGACGCTGCATGGTGGCGAGGGCCGGGTGATTTACCTCAAGGGCTCGGTCGAGAGCGTGCTGGAACGCTGCGATCAGATCCTTGGTGGCGACGGGCAGGCCCGGCCGATTGACGCCGGCATCGTGCTGGCCAAGGTCGAAGAACTGGCCTGCCTCGGACAGCGTGTTCTGGCTTTTGCGCGCAAGGAGGTTCCCCCCGGTCTCATGGGCATTGACCATGGCGATGTCACTTCGGGGCTGGTCTTTCTGGGCTTGCAGGGCATGATCGACCCGCCGCGCCAGGAAGCCATCGAGGCGGTGCGCGCCTGCCGCGCGGCCGGTATCCGGGTCAAGATGATCACCGGCGATCACGCGGCCACCGCCGCCGCCATCGCCGCGAGGATCGGGCTGGATGACACCGCCACCGGCGAGGCGATGCCCAAGGCCCTGACGGGCCGGGAACTGGCGGCGATGGACGGTGCCGAACTTGCCGCTGCGGCCAACAGCACGGCCGTGTTCGCGCGCGTCACGCCGGAACAGAAACTGCGCCTGGTCGAAGCCTTGCAGGCGCGTGGCGACATCGTGGCGATGACCGGCGACGGGGTCAATGATGCCCCGGCGCTGCGCCGCGCCAATATCGGCGTGGCCATGGGCATCACCGGCACCGAGGTGTCGAAAGAGGCCGCCGACATGGTGCTGACGGATGACAATTTCGCCACCATCGAGGCGGCGGTGGAAGAAGGCAGGGGTGTGTTCGACAATCTGACCAAATTCATTGTCTGGACATTGCCGACCAATTTTGGCGAAGGCCTGGTGATCATGGCGGCGGTTTTCATGGGGACCACCCTGCCCATTCTGCCGGTGCAGATTCTGTGGATCAACATGACAACCGCCGTTTTTCTGGGGCTCATGCTGGCTTTTGAGCCAAGGGAGGCAGGAACCATGCTGCGTCCGCCACGTGAGCCGGATACGCCGATCCTCACCGCCGGGTTGATCGGGCGTATTGTTCTGGTCGGTTCGATGCTTTTCCTTGGGGCGTTTGGACTGTTCAGATGGGCGCTGGCCAGCGGGGCGAGCGAAGCAGAGGCCCGCACGATCGCAGTCAACACCTTTGTCATGGTTGAACTGTTCTATCTGTTCAACTGCCGCAGCCTGACCAGATCCATGTTCCAAACCGGCCTGTTCAGCAATCCGTGGATCATTGGCGGCGCGGCGGTCATGATCATCTTGCAGATGATCTATACCTACATGCCCTTCATGAACAGTTTGTTCCATTCCGCGCCGATCGGCCTGAGGGACTGGGCGAATATTCTTGCCGTCAGCCTGGTGATCTATGCCGTTGTCGGCGCGCAGAAGGCATATCGGCGCCGGCGCGGTTCCGACACCCTGGCGGCGCCGCCATCCTGACGCCGATATCGCGCCCTGGCGGCTTTGCCGCAGGATGTGACAAAATGCAATCGCGACGATTGGCCCGGTTTCGTGGCGGCCCCATGATATGACCAACAGCCCGGCGCGACCAAGGCAGTAAAGGAAACCATATGCAGGACCTCATTTCGTCCTCTGTGTTCTATGAAATGGCCGCATTGCTGGTTCTCGCCTCGGCGGTGGGCCTGATCGGGGTCATGCTGCGCCAGCCGCTTATCGTCAGTTTCATCGCCGTGGGCATCATTGCCGGGCCGTCGGCGCTTGGGCTGGTGCAGTCGGCGGATCACATCAACCTTCTGTCGAAACTCGGCATTGCGGTGTTGCTGTTTCTTGTCGGGTTGAAGCTTGATCTCAAGCTGATCCGCTCGGTCGGGCCGGTGGCGCTGATCACCGGGCTGGGACAGGTGGGGTTCACCTCGATCATCGGCTTTGGCATTGCGCTGGCGCTGGGGTTTGACAGCGTCACCAGCATCTATATTGCCGTGGCGCTGACCTTTTCCAGCACCATAATCATCGTCAAGCTGTTGTCGGACAAACGCGAGATTGACAGCCTGCATGGCCGGATCGCGCTGGGGTTCCTGATCGTGCAGGATATCGTGGTGGTGCTGTCGATGATCGTGCTGTCGACCATCGGTGCCGGCGCGGGGGACGGTGCCGGGAATGGCACGGTGCCGGGCGATGTGGCGCGCATTATCGGCACGGCTGTGGTGATGCTGGCGGCGGTCGGGTTCTTCATCCGCTTTGTCGCCGAAGCGCTGGTGGAAAAAATTGCCCGCGCGCCGGAGCTGCTGGTGATTTTCGCCATCGCCTGGGCGGCGCTGTTTGCCGCGACCGGCGATATGCTGGGCCTGGGCAAGGAGCTGGGCGGGCTGCTGGCCGGTGTGTCACTGGCGTCAACCCGGCTGCGCGAGGCGATGGCGGCGCGGCTGGCACCGTTGCGCGATTTCCTGCTGCTGTTCTTTTTCATCGCCCTGGGCAGCCAGCTGGATCTGTCGCTGATCGGCGACAAGATACCGGCGGCGCTGTTGTTCTCGCTATTCGTGCTGGTCGGCAATCCACTGATCGTGCTGATGATCATGGGGGTGATGGGATACCGCGCCCGCACCGGTTTTCTGGCCGGTCTGACGGTGGCGCAGATCAGTGAGTTTTCGCTGATCTTCATGGCCATGGGCCTGACGCTGGGCCATGTGACTTCGCAGGCGCTGGGGCTGGTGACCCTGGTCGGGATGATCACCATCGCGCTGTCGACCTACATGATCACCTATTCGCATCAGCTTTTCGCGCTGATCGAGCCGCTGCTGGGCCGGTTTCAGCGCAAGGGCACCCCGCGCGAGACCATGGATCAGCCGCCTCGGAATTCCGCCAACCACGACATCGTGATCTTCGGGCTGGGCCGGTTTGGCGGCGCGATCAGCCAGCGCCTGAAGGCGCGCGGGCTGCGTGTTCTGGGGATTGATTTCAACCCCGAGGCGGTGCGGCGCTGGCGCTCTGAGGGGCTTGCGGTGCTTTACGGCGACGCGACCGATCCTGAATTCGTCTCTCAGCTGCCATTGAATGGTGTGGCATGGGTGGTTTCGGCGGTTCCCGGGCATATTATCGGTGTGGCACAGGGCATGTCGGACAAGGCGCTGATCCTGGCGCTGCGCGACAACGGGTATCAGGGCCGGATCGCGGTGACATCGCATAGTGAGGACATCGGGGATGAAACCGGGGATGAGGCCGAAGAGGCGGCGATCGGGCCACCCAAAGGTGCCGATCTGGTGCTGCAACCGTTTCAGGACGCCGCCGATCAGGCCTGTGACCTGCTGACCGGACGGCAATGCCCGCCGCGGCTCAAAGTGATCGAGCCGCTGGATCAGAAAGATCTGCCAGCATGACCCAACGCAATGTGCGGCCGGCCGGGCATAGGACAATCGCCCGGAACCAGGCGACCCGCGCAAACGGAAACAGAAAGGAACAAGAAATGAAATGGTCCTGGAAGCTGGCCCGTGTCGCCGGTATCGACGTCTTTGTTCACGTCACCTTTTTCATCCTCATTGCCTGGATCGGCCTGAGTTACTGGCAGTTGGAGGGCACCCTGGTGGCGGTTGCCAATGGCGTCGGATACATTCTGGTTCTGTTCGCCTGCGTGGTGGCGCATGAATTTGGCCATGCGATGATGGCGCGTCGCTTTGGCATCCAGACCAGGCATATCACCTTGCTGCCGATCGGCGGCGTGGCCATGCTCGAACAGATGCCCGAGGATCCCAAACAGGAGATCGCCGTGGCGCTGGCCGGCCCGGCGGTCAATGTCGTGATTGCGATTGCCCTTTGGCTGTGGCTGAGCGCCAGCGGAACGCTGGTGCCGGCGGATCAGCTTGACCTCACGACGGGATCGTTTCTGGAACGAATACTGGTGATCAACATCGTTCTCGCGGTTTTCAACCTGCTGCCGGCCTTTCCGATGGATGGCGGGCGGGTGCTGCGGGCGGCGCTGGCGCTGCGCATGAGCCGCAATCAGGCCACCCAGACCGCCGCCAAAGTGGGGCAGGGATTGGCGCTGCTGATGGGGCTGCTTGGGTTGCTCTACAACCCTTTCCTGGTGTTCATCGCGCTTTTCGTGTGGATAGGTGCCAGCGCCGAGGCCGGGATGGAGCAGGTCAAATCGCTTTTGACCGGATCAAGCGCCGGAAGCGCCATGCTGAGCGATTTTCAGACCCTGTCGCCCGGTGATCCGCTGTCGCGGGCGATCGCGCTGACCATGGCCGGGTCTCAGACCGATTTCCCGGTTCTGGAAGGCGCGGTGATGGTCGGTGTGCTGGGCCAGGGCGACCTGCTGAGAGGCCTGCAGGCCCAGGGCGAGCATTCCCCGGTCAGCGCCTGGATGCGGCAGGACGTTGAAAGCGCCGATATTGACGAACCGCTTGATGCGGTGATGGAACGGTTGCAAAGCTGCGGCTGCCGGTTGATCGCGGTCACCGACAACAACCGGGTCGTCGGTATCATCAATCTCGACAATATCATGGAACTGATCCGAATTCAGTCCGCCCTGAGGGAGAAAAGCCGCAAAAACCGGGTCTTATAGGGGAAAAAGCGCTGCGGGTCGTTGGCTCTGCGCTGCTTTGGACCGGCACCCATGAAAACGCCATTGCCAGCTGCGGTGTCTTGGGGGCGGGCGTTCAAAGTGCCTCGGCGGAATGCACAATGATTGCCAGTATGGCCGCCGGAACAAGAATCCTGACCAGCCATAGCCAGACCATTCCGATCCAGTGCCCGCCAAAACCCGTCTCATGCAGCAGCGATGAACGCTCGTATCGCCAGCCCACGTAAATCGCCGTGAGAATTCCCGCGACGGGCAGAAGGACGTTCGAGACGCCATGGTCAATCGCGTCAAGAATACCGCGACTGCCAAGGCGGATATCGCTCAGCACCCCATAGCTCAGGGCCGAAGGCAGGCCGAGCAGGAATATGCAGATCGCCATGCCAACCGCCACGCGCCTGCGGGAAAAACGGGTCCGGTGGATCAGGGCCGCAATCGGAATTTCAAGCAATGCCACCATCGACGTCACCGCGGCTGCCGCCAGCAGCAGAAAGAAAACCGTCCCGACAACGGCCCCGGCGGGCATTTCAAGGAACACCTGCGGCAAGGTCACAAAAGCCAGTTCAGGACCGGCCGCCGGGTTGCCGCCCAAAGCGAAAACCGCCGGGAAAATCGCCAGACCCGCGATGATGGCAAAAGCCGTGTCGCCCGCCGCGATGATCAGGGCAGAGGCCGGCACCGAGAATGTTCGCGGCATATAGCTGCCATAGGTTATGAAAAACGCCATGCCGATGCCGAGCGTGAAAAACGCCTGCCCCAGCGCCGCCGCATAGACATCGGGGCGACCAAACGCTGCCCAGTCGGGTGCCAGAAGAAAGCTGACACCACCCCCGGAGCCAGGCAGCGAAAGCGCATAGCCCGCAAGCACGACAATGATAAGCGCAAGAACCGGAACCAGCAGGCGGTTGAGCCGTTCTATCCCCTGGCGAACACCGCCGATGACAATGAGTGTCGCGATTGCCAGCACCGCCGCCTGCCAGATCAGGGGTTCGCCACGGTGGGAAATGAACTGATCGAAATAACCGCCATAATCCGCCCCGGCGGCCCGCCACAGGGCACCGGTTGCCGCGCCGGCAAAATATTTCAACGCCCAGCCCGCTATGACGGCATAATAGCTGAGCAACAGGACCGCCGCCAGAATGCCAAGCGCGCCGACACCGCGCCACAGGCTGGTTTTGCCGGACGTTTCGAAGGCGCTGATCGCGTCGCCCTTGGCGTGTCTGCCGATCGCCAGTTCGGCGATCATCAGGGGGACACCGATAAGAAACACGAAGGCAAGGTAGATGAACAAAAAGACCGCGCCGCCATTCTCGCCCGCGACATAGGAGAACCGCCAGATGTTGCCGATCCCCACGGCACCGCCAATGGTCGCCAGCACAAAACCGGAACGACTGCCCCATTCTTCGTTCGCTGTGGTCATCCGGCCCGCTTTCCTTGTTCAGCATATCGTAGCACAGGCGCGCCCGCCCGGTTGGCTTCTCTGCGCTATCCGGCGCTGAACCCGGGCCCGCAATCCGGGCGCTGGCTGATTGCTCCAATCCTCGATAGCCGTTACGATACATGTATCTGTCCGGCGGCCCCGGGAAAGGTGATCCATGAAAAGATTTGCCAATATCGTCTTCGTGAAAAGCGCCGGGAATGACACGGATGCGTTCGCGCGGGCGGTTGCCCTGGCGAAACAGAACCACACGGGTCTGACCCTGGTCAAACCGATGAAAAAAATCCGCGATTCGCAATCCGGCGTCCCGGATGAGATACTCGAAAATCTGGAACGGGAAGTCCTGGCGCTCTATCGGGAATCGCTGGAACAACTTGCCGCACCTCATCGCGCGTCGGTTCAGATCGAGACCAGGATTCTGGAAGGGATACCCTTTATTTCGATCATCCATGACGTTTTGCAAAACCACCGGGATCTTGTCATCAAATGCGCCGAGGACGGTTTTGGGCCATTATCGCGTTTGTTCGGTTCAAGTGATATGCATCTGCTCAGAAAATGCCCCTGTCCGATCTGGCTGATGAAACCTGACCAGCCGGAAGGAATTGAGCGGATCGTCGCGGCGGTTGATCTTGACGAAACTGACGATGAAGAGAAGAACAGGTCTCTCAACAAGCAGATTCTGGAGATGTCGCTCTCGCTTGCGCATCGTGAGGGCGCGCAGCTGCATGTGGTTCATGCCTGGCAGGCGGTTGCGGAAAAAATGCTCAGGGGCGCGCGATCAAACATGACGGAGGCGGGCGTGAACGCATATGTTGTCGGCATCAAAGCCCTGCACGAACGTCGTCTTTCCGAGTTGATGGGGCAGGCCGGGGAATGGGTCGGCAAGGATGTATTCGATTCCGTCGCGCCCAAATATCATTTGGTCAAAGGGCCGGCCCAGAAAGTTGTCACCGAAATGGTGGGCACACTCTCGGCGGATATTCTTGTCATGGGAACCGTCGGACGCACCGGAATTCCCGGATTGATCATTGGCAATACGGCTGAAACCATCCTCGGCGGAATCGATTGTTCGGTGCTGGCAATCAAACCCGCCGGATTTGTCAGCCCGGTAGAATTGCCTGATCAGCCCGCGCCATAGGGTCAGGACCCCGTGACGCTGCCTGAAATCAAAGATTTCAACACGGCCTGGTTGCCCATATCCCATGAGGTCGTATGGAGATCAGCCCTATCCACATCTCAAGCGACGATTTCCTGGCTCCGCCGCATGAGGGGTGCCATGTTCCTGGGAAAAATGGAGCTCTGACTTCGAAATTGGCTCGGGTTACAGCCCGGGCCGTGAATGGCTGTCCTCGCAAACATGCACCGCAACCCCGGATTCGGCGCAGCGTGTTGCCAATCCTTCCGGCAAGGGCTGGTCGGTGAAGAACGCGTCGATATCGAGAAGCGACGCAATCCGGGCCGGGGCCGAGCGGGAAAGTTTCGAGTGGTCCGCAACCAGGAATACCTTGCGCGACTGCGCGATGATGGTCTGGCTTACGCCGACTTCCTGAATGTCAAAATCAAGTAAATCCCCGTCCTGGTCCAGCGCCGAGCAGCCGATGATCGCCAGGTCGAATTTGAACCGCCCTATGGTCTCTGTCGTCAGGTTTCCGACCAGTCCGCCATCCGAACGGCGCAGGCTGCCGCCGGCAACGATAACGTCGCAATCAGGATTTGCGGCCAGGATATTGGCGACATTCATGTTGTTGGTGACCACCATCAGATTGCGGTGCGCAAGAAGCTCGTGGGCCACGGCCTCGGTGCTGGTGCCGATGTTCAGAAAGACCGAACAATCTTCGGGAATATGGGTCGCGCAAGCCCTGGCGATGGCCTGTTTGGCGCTCTGATTGAGATTGCGCCGTTCTTCATAGCCGATATTCATCGTCCCCGATGGGAGAACCGCCCCGCCGTGAACACGGTCCAGCCGCCCGCCCTCGGCAAGTTCGGTCAGATCGCGGCGAATGGTTTGCAATGTGACCTGAAAATGCTCGGCCAGGCCTTCAACGGTCACCTTGCCTTCGCGGCGAACTAAGTCGAGGATTTCCGGATGGCGGAGGGTTTGAGACACCTTTGCATTCCTCTTCCTGAAAAAACCAGACGAGATCGGGCGGAAATTCACTAATTTGTTCGAGATTACTCGTTTTCATGAGGTGACGCAAACAGCTCGGCGATTCCAGGTTCGAAACTGCGCGGATCAGTGAGTTTGAGGCGATAAACGGCGGGCATGCGCCATCATCGGCCGCCGGATCCAGGAGCCGCCATGAATTTCCATGCGAAATCAATGGGATCGGCAAAAGGAAAAGAAACGCACATTGAGGGTTTCCTTTTTTCACATAATCGTTACTGTTTTGATCTATAGTCGAACACATGGCGGGGAGGGTCTGTTGTCCGAGTCTGAAGCCAGCCCAGCGGTTTATGATCTGTTCGTCATCGGGGGCGGGGTCAATGGCTGCGGCATCGCCCGCGATGCGTCCGGGCGTGGATTGGCCGTGGCGCTGGCTGAAATGAATGACCTGGCCTCGGCGACATCTTCGGCATCAACAAAACTGTTCCACGGCGGGCTGCGCTATCTGGAATATCTGGAAATCCGGCTGGTGCGCGAGGCGTTGATTGAACGCGAAACGCTGCTGCGCGCGATGCCGCATATCAGCTGGCCGATGCGGTTTGTGCTGCCCTATCATGCCGATATGCGGTTTGAAGGGCAAACGCCGACCTCGCGCTTGCTGCGCATCTTCATGCCCTGGCTGCGCGGGCGGCGTCCGGCCTGGCTCATTCGGCTGGGGCTTTTTCTTTACGATCATCTGGGCGGCCGGAAAATATTGCCCGCCACCAGCTCGATCGATCTGACACGCGATCAGGAGGGGGCCCCTCTCGATGACAAGTTCCGCACCGCCTATGAGTATTCGGATTGCTGGATCGAGGATTCCCGTCTGGTTGTGCTGAACGCACGTGACGCCGAGGCCCGTGGCGCAAAGATCATGACCCATACCAGAGTTCTGAGCGCCGAACGCGTTGGTGACATCTGGGAAATCACCATCGAGGATAGCGACAGCGGACAAAGGCAATTGCTGCGCGCGAAAATGCTGGTCAATGCTGGCGGGCCCTGGGTGGGCGAGATCATCCAGACCAGGATGCGGCTCAACTCGCAAGAAGGCGTTCGTCTGGTGCGCGGCAGCCATATCGTAACCAAGCGGCTTTTCGACCACGACAAGTGCTATTTCTTTCAGGGCACCGATGGCCGGATCATTTTCGCCATACCCTATGAAACGGATTTCACCCTGATCGGGACCACCGATCAGGAGCATGAGGATCCGTCGGTCAAACCGGTATGCACCGAAGCGGAACAGGATTATCTGTGCGAATTCGCCTCGCAATATTTCAAGAATCCGGTCACCCGCGCAGATATCGTCTGGACCTATTCCGGCGTGCGCCCGCTTTACGATGACGGAGCAAGATCGGCCACTGCCGCAACGCGCGACTATACGCTGAAAGTGGATGCGGATGGTGGCGCGCCGGTGCTGAACATATTTGGTGGCAAGATCACCACCTATCGCCGGCTGGCTGAAAATGCGCTGGAAAAGATCCTGCGCTATTTCCCCGATGCCCCCGGACCATGGACCGCCGGCGTGCCTCTGCCGGGCGGGGATTTCGGGGTGGATGAGGTGGACAGCCTGATCGCGCGGCTGAAATCCGAATATTCGTTTCTGGGAGATCTCTGGGCGCTCCGCCTGATCCGGGCCTATGGCACCGAAGCCTGGGATATTCTGGGTGATGCCAAAAATGAAACGGATCTTGGCCTGAAATTCGGTGCGACATTGACGGAGCGCGAAGTGAACTGGTTGATGGACCGTGAATTTGCCCGCAACGCAGAAGATATCGTGTGGCGGCGCAACAAGTTGGGCCTGCGAATGAGTGCGAATGAATTTGCTGCACTCGACAAGTGGATGCTGGCGCGCCGCGCGTCGCAGGGCGCAGACGCCACCGACAGAGCGGGAAGGGATGAAAATGAGCTTGCTTCTTGAAGGTGTGTCCAAAGTTGTGGGGGCCGAGACCCATATCCACGCCACCGACCTTGAGTTGAAAAAGGGCACGATGAACGTTCTGCTTGGGCCGACTCTTTCGGGCAAAACCACGCTGATGCGGATCATGGCCGGGCTCGACAAACCCAATACCGGCCGAATTCTGTGGAATGGCGAGGATGTGACCGGCATCCGGGTTCAGGATCGCGGTGTTGCCATGGTGTATCAGCAGTTCATCAATTACCCGTCGATGACGGTGTATGAAAATATCGCCAGCCCAATGCGCCTGTTGGGCAAAACGGCGGCAGAGATCGACGCGGCCGTGCAAAAGACCGCCGAATTGATGAAAATGACGTCAATGCTGGATCGTAAGCCGCTGGAATTGTCGGGTGGCCAGCAACAGCGTTGTGCGCTTGCCCGGGCGCTGGTCAAAGATGCCGGGCTGGTTTTGCTGGATGAACCGCTGGCCAATCTTGATTACAAATTGCGCGAAGAGATGCGGATCGAAATTCCGAAAATCTTCGAAGAGGCCGGCAGCATATTTGTTTACGCCACAACCGAACCGGAAGAGGCGCTGCTGCTTGGCGGAAATGTCGCAACCATGTGGGAAGGCCGGATCACCCAATTCGGCCTGGCACCCGAAGTCTATCGCAATCCGGTTGACGCCACGACGGCGCGGGTTTTTTCGGATCCGCCGATGAATTTCCTGCCGGTGACCAAAGCCGGGCCGATCCTGTCTTTTGGTGACGGGCAGACAACACCTGCGGTCAAGCAGTTGGCTGCAATTCCCGATGGCCGATACGTTGCAGGATTTCGCCCCAACCATCTGGAACTGCACGCCCATGTCGAAGGAGCGATCGAGTTCCGCACCAAGTTGCTGGTGACGGAAATTACCGGTTCCGAAACCTTCGTTCATCTCGACCACCATGGCGATCGCTGGGTGGGGCTGATCCACGGCATTAAAGAATTGCCAATCGGCCAGGACCTCAAGGTCTTTCTCGACACCAATCACGCCTACATATTCGCGGAAGACGGAAGCCTCGTTTCGCCCGCGCCCTATGCGGAGTTCGTGTAACATGGCCAAGATCACACTCGACAATCTGGCGCATTCCTATTTGCCCAACCCCAAATCGGAAGATGATTTCGCGCTTAAAGAGCTCAATCACGATTGGGTTGATGGCGAAGCTTATGCGCTGCTTGGCGCATCGGGCTGTGGCAAGTCCACACTTCTGAACATCATTTCCGGCCTTTTGCAGCCATCGCAGGGCCGGATCCTGTTCAACGATGCCGACGTCACTCACATGCCGACCGCTGGTCGCAACATTGCCCAGGTGTTCCAGTTCCCCGTGGTCTACGACACGATGACGGTGCGCGACAATCTGGCTTTTCCGCTGAAAAATCGTGGGGCCGACCCCAAATATGTGGCCGAACGGGTCAATCAGATCGCCAAAATGATTGGTATGGAGGCCGATCTGAACCGCAAGGCGCGCGGGCTGACTGCGGATGCCAAGCAGAAGATTTCACTGGGGCGCGGCATGGTGCGCGAAGATGTGAATGCGCTTTTGTTCGACGAGCCGCTGACGGTGATCGACCCGCACATGAAATGGGAACTGCGCACGCAGCTGAAATCGCTGCACCATGAATTCGGCCACACCATGATCTATGTGACGCATGACCAGACCGAGGCGCTGACCTTCGCCGATAAGGTGGTGGTGATGTATGATGGCCGGGTGGTGCAGATCGGCACCCCGCAAGAGCTGTTTGAAATGCCGGCGCATACATTTGTCGGCTATTTCATCGGCTCGCCCGGCATGAACCTTATGGACGCCGAGATCAGCGGCAGCTCTGCCCGGATTGCCGGCAAGACGGTTGACCTGGGCGCGCAATACCGCCCCAACGGCAAGAAGATCCAGGTCGGAATCCGCCCGGAATATGTCCGTCTGTCGACCGGCGGCGAGGGCCTGCCGGCCCGCATTCGCCAGATTGAGGATGTCGGACGCCACAAGATTGTACGGCTCGATGTGAATGGGCAGGAAATCAACGCCATTGCCGAAGAAGGATATACGCTTCCCGCCGATGCGGTTGTCGTCCGCTTCGATCCGGCCGGAATCAATGTCTATGCCGACGACTGGCGTGTGTCGCCAGAGGGGGAGGCCGCATAATGAACAAGACTGTCAATCAAAAGGCGTGGTTTCTGGTGCTGCCAGTGCTGCTGCTTGTCGCTTTCTCGGCGGTCATCCCGTTGATGACGGTGGTGAACTATTCTGTGCAGGACACCTTTGGGAATAACGTGTTTTTCCCTGCCGGGCTGGAGTGGTTCCAGGAAACGCTGCAATCAGACCGGATGTGGGGCGCATTGAGGCGCCAGTTGCTGTTCTCTGCAATCATCCTGGCGATCGAAATTCCGCTGGGAATCTTTATTGCGAAGAACATGCCAAAAAAGGGCTTCTGGGCTTCGCTCTGTCTGGTGCTGATGTCTTTGCCATTGCTGATCCCGTGGAATGTTGTCGGGACAATCTGGCAGATCTTCTCACGTGTCGATATCGGGTTGTTCGGTTATACGCTGGAGCAGATCGGGATCGATTACAACTATACCCAGGACCCCTTTGACGCCTGGATGACACTGGTGATCATGGATGTTTGGCACTGGACGTCACTGGTGGCGCTTTTGGCTTATGCCGGGCTTCAGTCGATCCCGGATGCCTATTATCAGGCGGCCAAAATAGACCAGGCCAGCAATTGGAGCGTGTTCCGCTATATCGAGCTGCCAAAAATGCAAGGGGTGCTTCTGATCGCCATTCTGCTGCGCTTCATGGATAGTTTCATGATCTATACCGAACCCTTTGTGGTGACCGGCGGCGGTCCCGGCAGTTCAACCAACTTCCTGTCGATCGACCTGGTGAATATTGCGCTTGGCCAAATGGATCTCGGGCCGGCTGCGGCATATTCCATCATGTATTTCCTTGTGATCCTGCTGATCTCCTGGGTGTTCTACACCGTGATGACCAACCTCGACAAAAGGGATGGCGTGTAATGACTTCTACCGTAAACAATCCTTCCGCGGCCGGGGCAAGACCGACTATCCGGGTAAATCGCAAGGCAATCGTGATGGGGCTCTACCTGCTGTTCCTGCTATTGCCGATCTACTGGCTGATCAACATGAGCCTGAAGACCAATGCCGAGATTCTGGGTGGTCTGACGCTTTGGCCCCGGGAGTTCACCCTGGCCAATTATGTGACTATCCTGACCGATCCGAGCTGGTACATGGGTTATATCAACTCGATCATCTACGTGACGATCAACACGGTCATCAGCCTGGTTGTGGCATTGCCGGCAGCCTATGCATTCAGCCGCTACAATTTCATTGGTGACAAACACCTGTTCTTCTGGCTGCTGACCAACCGGATGGCTCCGCCGGCGGTATTCGCGCTGCCCTTCTTTCAGCTCTACAGTTCGGTCGGGCTCTTTGACACTCATATAGCGGTGGCTCTTGCGCACACGCTTTTCAGCGTGCCGCTCGCTGTTTGGATCCTTGAGGGTTTCATGCGCGGCGTCCCCAAGGAAATCGACGAAACCGCGTATCTCGATGGCTATGGGTTTTTCCGCTTCTTCACCCGTATCTTTATGCCGCTCATTGCATCCGGTATCGGTGTGGCAGCGTTTTTCAGCTTCATGTTTTCCTGGGTTGAACTGCTGCTCAGCCGCACCCTGACCGCGGTGAATGCCAAGCCGATCGCCGCGATCATGACCCGAACCATCGGCGCGTCGGGGGTTGATTGGGGGGTGTTGGCCGCGGCCGGCGTGCTGACCATCGTGCCTGGTGCTCTCGTTATCTATTTTGTCCGCAACTACATCGCCAAGGGCTTTGCCCTGGGGCGTGTGTAAGCCTCCGGAAAAGGGAGAAAACCTATGCAATGGATGGCCTGGACAACCGAAACCGCGATTTTCTTCGCAATTATCGCCAGCCTGTTGATCATCTTCACGGTCCTGGCAATCAAGTTTCCGGAAACGCCGAGAGTTGGCATTCTTCGGATCGAAACGACCCGTGGTGACCGCCTGTTCATCACGCTTCTGGGCTCTGCCTTCATCAACCTGATCTGGTTGGGTCTTGAGGTCGGACCGCAGCCCTATGCGCTGCTTGTCTGTCTTTTCTATGCAGTTGGAGTATTTCGCTGGATATGAAGAGGCAAAGGGTGGCAGCCCCTGGGTGGGAAAGACCAAGGGGCCGCCGAATAGAAACCAAGTTCCAATCCATTGGGAGGATGTAATGAACTTACACTTGAAATCAATGACAGCGATCGGGCTCGTGCTCGGGGCAATGGCCGGTCCGGCCTTTGCCGACATGGCAGCCGCTATTGCCTTCCTCGACGAGACGATCGAGCGTTCGGCACTCAGCCGCGCCGAGCAGGAAGCTGAAATGCAGTGGTTTGTCGATGCTGCGGCACCGTATGTGGGCATGGAGATCCGGGTGGTCTCCGAGACCATCGCCACTCATGAATACGAGGCCAATGTGCTGGCTCCGGCCTTTTCGGCCATCACCGGCATCCAGGTTGTCCATGACCTGATCGGCGAGGGCGACGTTATCGAGCGTCTGCAAACACAGATGCAGACCGGTGAAAACATCTATGATGCATATGTCAACGACTCCGATCTGATCGGGACCCACTGGCGTTACCAGACAGTGCGAAATCTGACTGATTGGATGGCAGGCGAAGGCGCCTCGGTGACCAACCCCAACCTGAACCTCGAAGACTTCATCGGCCTGGATTTCACCACCGGCCCCGACGGGTTGCTCTACCAGTTGCCCGACCAGCAGTTCGCAAACCTCTATTGGTTCCGCTATGACTGGTTCACGGATCCCGAAATCATGGCCGACTTCCGGGAAGAATACGGCTATGAGCTGGGTGTTCCGGTCAACTGGTCAGCCTATGAGGACATCGCGGCATTCTTCACCGGCCGTGAAATCGACGGTCAAACAGTTTACGGCCACATGGATTACGGCCGCCGCGATCCGTCTCTTGGCTGGCGTTTCACCGACGCATGGATGTCGATGGCCGGCATGGGCGACATTGGTGAACCCAATGGTCTCCCGGTTGATGAATGGGGCATCCGCGTCAATGAGAACTCGCAGCCTGTCGGTTCGTGCGTGGCGCGTGGCGGTGCAACCAACAGTCCCGCTGCCGTCTATGCAATCGAGAGCTACACCAACTGGTTGAACAATTATGCTCCGCCAGCGGCTGCCGGCATGAACTTCTCCGAAGCCGGGCCGGTTCCGGCCCAGGGCCAGATCGCGCAGCAGATATTCTGGTACACCGCCTTCACGGCGTCCATGGTTGGTGAGGGTGCCGAAGCGGTTCTCTATGACGATGGGTCGCCGCGTTGGCGCATGGCCCCCAGCCCGCATGGCGCGTATTGGGAAGAGGGCATGAAAATCGGCTATCAGGATGCCGGATCCTGGACGCTGATGCAGTCGACCCCGGTTGACCGTGCTCAGGCGGCTTGGCTTTATGCCCAGTTCGTGACGTCGATGACGGTTGATGTTGAAAGGTCGCATGCCGGGCTGACGTTCATCCGTGAATCCACCATCGAGCATGAAAGCTTCACCGAGCGGGCAGCAAGCCTGGGTGGCCTGATCGAGTTCTACCGCTCGCCGGCCCGCACCCAGTGGTCGCCCACCGGCACCAATGTTCCCGACTATCCGCGTCTGGCACCGCTATGGTGGCAGAATATCGGTGATGCCTCCTCGGGTGCATTGTCGGCACAGGAAGCTCTGGACAATCTCTGCGCCGAGCAGGAACGTGTTCTGGAGCGTCTTGAGCGTGCGGGCGTTCAAGGCGATCTTGGTCCGGTCCTGAACGATGAGCGGGATCCGGAATACTGGTTGAGCCAGCCTGGTTCACCGCGCCCGGAACTGGAAAATGAAGACGAAACCCCGGTTACGATCAGCTATGACGAGCTGATCCAGTCCTGGCAGTAATCTTCTCTCCCGGTCGGGGCCCATGGGCCCCGACCACCCTTGTTCGGTTCTCTCTTTTTGCGCCCCCCCTGTCGCCTAGAGCGCGACGCGCTATAACTGAAAGCATCGCATGTCCTATATCCTCGCGATTGATCAGGGCACCACGTCCAGCCGCGCAGTGCTGTTTGACAAGGACATGGCCATTGCCGCCTCTGCACAGGTTGAGTTTCCCCAACATTTCCCGACCAGCGGTTGGGTTGAACATGATGCCGGTGATTTGTGGGCCAGCACATTGAAAACCTGCCATGCGGCCATCGAAAGATCCGATGTCGCCTGCTCTGATATTGTCGGTATCGGCATCACCAATCAGCGCGAAACCACGCTGATCTGGGACCGCGCCACCGGTGCGCCCATTCACAATGCCATTGTCTGGCAGGATCGACGCACCTCTGAGCTGTGCCAGAGCCTCAAGGCCGCCGGGCACGAGCCGATTGTCACCAAATGCACGGGGTTATTGCTCGACCCCTATTTCTCGGGCACCAAGGTCAAATGGCTATTGGATAATGTCGAAGGGGCCCGCGCGCGCGCCGAGGCAGGCGAATTGGCTTTTGGCACCGTTGACACCTGGTTGATCTGGAATCTCACCGGCGGGCGGACACATGTGACAGATGCCACAAACGCCGCCCGCACCATGCTGTTTGACATCCGCAAGGGGCGTTGGTCGCACAGCATGTGCGATATGCTGGACATTCCGATGTCTCTGCTGCCCGAGGTCAAGGATTGTGCCGCGGATTTTGGCGTGACCGAACGCAGCCTTTTGGGCGCGGCCATCCCGATCCTGGGCGTTGCGGGCGATCAGCAGGCGGCCGCCATCGGACAGGCCTGTTTTGAACCCGGCATGTTGAAGTCGACCTATGGCACCGGCTGCTTTGCATTGCTGAATACCGGCGATCAGGCTGTGACCAGCCAGAACCGGTTGCTGACCACCATCGCCTATCAGCTGGATGGGAAACCCACCTATGCATTGGAGGGGTCTATCTTTGTCGCGGGCGCGGTTGTCCAATGGCTGCGCGATGGTCTGGGCATCATCGACGAGGCCGGCAAGACCCAGGCCCTTGCGGCACAGGCCGATCCGAACCAGGATCTGATATTGGTTCCTGCCTTTGTCGGCCTTGGCGCACCATATTGGAACGCCGAATGTCGCGGCGCGGTCTTTGGTCTGACCCGCGGTTCCGGTGCCGCAGAGTTTTCCCGCGCGGCGCTGGAAAGTGTCGGCTTTCAGACCCGTGATCTGTTGGAGGCGATGCAAGCTGACTGGGACGGCAAGGGTCAGGCGACGTTGCGGGTCGATGGCGGCATGAGCGCCTCGGACTGGGCGATGCAATTCCTGTCCGACATCATCGACGCGCCAGTCGACCGCCCGCAGATTCTGGAAACCACCGCCATGGGAGTGGCGTGGCTGGCGGGGCAGCGGGCAGGCCTCTATCCCGATCATGAAGGTTTTGCCAGATCCTGGGCCTTGGAGCGCAAATTCACACCGGAGATGACTCCAGCCCGCAGAGAGGCCAGATATGCGGCCTGGAAACGTGCCGTCGCTGCCACAATGAGTGTGTAACGGATGGCAGGCCAGGCTGTGCTCAGATCGAGCCGGCCTCAACCATGAAGTTGTTGGCGCTGCACATCGCGGCATCGTCGGAGGCCAGGAACAACACCATGCGGGCGACATAGACGGGATCAATCGGATCGGGCAGACATTGGCGCTCTAGCTGTTTGGCCAGCGTCTCGGGGGTGACCCACAGGTTTTTCTGGCGTTCGGTCATGATCCAGCCGGGCACCACGGTGTTGATGCGGATGCGGTGGCGTCCCAATTCACGCGCCATGGTGCGGGTCAGCCCATGCACGGCCGCCTTGGCGGTGGCGTAGGCCGGAAAACCGGCCCCGGTTTCCCACCATGAATTTGACCCCATATTGATGATGGAGCCGCCCCCCGCCGCAATCATTGCCGGCGCGACGGCCTGAATGGCAAAGAACATGTGGCGCAGGTTCACATCCATCCGCTCATCCCATTGCTCGGCGGTCATCTTGGCCCAGTCATGGCGATCATCGCGCGCGGCATTGTTGACCAGAACCTGCGCCGGGCCCAGTTTTTCGGTCAGATCCGCAAAACCGGCTTGCAGCGCATCGATGTCGCGCAGATCGCAGCAGGCCAGCCCATGATCGCCGTCAAAGCCGGATAAAAGCGCATTGGCCCCGGCCGCATCAATATCGACAATGCCGACCCTGGCCCCCTGGGCGGCGAAACCGGCCGCAATATCGGCACCGATCCCGGAGGCCCCGCCGGTCACGATGACTGTTTTGCCCTTGAGGCTGGGATAGGTTGCAAAGGGTTCCATCACGCGTCGCGCTCCATGATCCATTCGACCTCGGGCGCGACGACAAAGCGCCATTTGCGCAGCGGCCCCGCCATCACGTTGAGATAATACATCTCAAAGCCGTAAGGCGCGCCGCAGGGGTGATGCCCGCGCGGCACCAGAACCACATCGCCATCGGCAACCGCCATGGTTTCATCCAGCGACCCGTCATCGGTATAGACCCGCTGGATGCCAAAGCCATTGGCCGGGTTCAGGCGGTGGTAATAGGTTTCTTCCAGATAGGTGATGCGCGGAAAATCATCCTCGTCATGGCGGTGGCTGGGATAGGAGGACCAGTGGCCCGCCGGGGTGAATACCTCGGTTACCAGCAGGCTGTCGCAGTAATCCTCATTCTCCATCGCGATATTGTTGATATGGCGGGTATTGGTGCCTTTGCCGCGCGCCGTCAGGGTGATGCCCGCGGGCCCGATCCGGCGCGCCTGATGCCCGCCCTTGCCGGGGGCCGAACAGACCGCGATCACGCAATCGGTCTCGGCTTTGGCGGCCCAATCGGTGCCGTTCGGCAGATAGAGGCAATGCGGCGCGGTCTTTTCAAAGACATCCATCCGGTCGCCCAGAACGCCCCAATCCTGCCCGCCAGCGGTTATCTGCGCCTTGCCCTGCACCATGACAAGGATCACCTCATTGTCGCCTGTCGCCTCGGCCGCGCTATCGCCGGCCAACAGGTGATACAGCGAGAATCCGACATGGCGCCAGCCTGCCGATGCCGGCGTGATCTCATGCACCTTGCCGCGGGTGCCAAATGGCTTTCTGAGCAGGTTGGGCATCGGGTGGTCTCCTTCTGGTTCGGTTCAGCCGTCGATGCGCAGGCCCGAGCGGGCGCAGATCTCGACGATGTGATCATATCCCAGCTTGGAATATTCATAGGGCGGGGCCTTGGCCGGATCCTGTTCGGCCTCGACCACGATCCAGCCCGCGAAATCCATCTTCTTCAGGGCATCGGTGATGGTCTGAAAATCAATACAGCCTTCCGGGTCGCCCGGAACGGTAAAGGCCCCGGCGATGACGGCGTCAAGAAAGCTGCCGTTTTCGGCCCGGATCCTGCGGGTCACATCCGCGCGCACATCCTTGAAATGGACATGGGCCACCCGGTGGCCCCATTTATCCAGTGTCGCCATGACATCGGCCCCGCCGAAATGAAGGTGCCCGGTGTCAAACAGCAGCGCCACCTCCTCCGAGGCCCCCGCCATCAGCCAGTCGATATTGTCCTGATCCTCGATCATCGTGCCCATATGGTGGTGATAGGCCAGCACCAACCCCTGATCGGCCATCCACTTGGCCAGTTCAGACAGTTTCGCGGCATAGGCCATCACCTCATCGCGCGACAATCTGGGGCGTGCAACGAGCGGCGTGGCCTGGTCGCCCTGAACGGTGTTGGAACATTCGGCATAGACAAGGCAGGGCGCATCCAGGGCGACAAACTGGTCGACCTGCTGGCGGATCGCGTTGATCTCTTCGGCAATTGTGGATGTCATCAGATTGCCCGAACACCAGCCGCCGCAAAGCGCGATGTCATTGGCCGTCAGGAAACGGCGCAGCCCCTCGGTGTCCTGCGGCATGCGCTGGCCACGTTCGATACCGGTATAGCCGATCTGGCGGGCCTCGCGCAAAGCCTGTTCCATGGAATAGGCGGCCGTCAGATCCGGCAGATCATCGTTTTGCCAGGCAATCGGAGAGATCCCAATCTTCACGCTCATTTGGTGTTTCTTTCCTTGATGGCGGCCTCATAGGCGCGGCGTTTCTCAGTCACTTCGGCGCGGTCGCTGACTTCGGCAACCGCCACGTCCCACCAATGGCCGCCATGCGGTGTCGAGGGATAAGGGTCGGTGTCGATCACAATCACATAGGGGCCCGAAATCGCACCGCGCGCGTCAAGCGCTTCTTCCAATTCGGCCACGGAGCCAACCCGGACCGCGGTCGCCCCCATCGAGGCGGCGTGTTGCACGAAGTCGATATTCGAGGGCCGCGCATGGATGGTATGATCCAGCATGTTGTTGAACTCGGCCCCGCCGGTGCCCATTTGCAGCCGGTTGATGCAGCCATAGCCGCGATTGTCGGTGACGATCACGGTAAAGCTGATCGCCATCATCGCGGCGGTGGCCAGTTCCGAATTGGCCATCATATAGGTGCCGTCGCCGGTAAAGCAGATCACGTCACGGTCGGGTTGCGCCATCTTGATGCCCATGGCACCGGCGATTTCATAGCCCATGCAACTGAAGCCATATTCCATGTGATAGGCACCCGGGCGCGGGGCCTTCCACAGCTTGTGCAGCTCGCCCGGCATGGTGCCTGCCGCGCTCATCACCACGGTGTCGGCATGCGATGCCCGCTGCACGGCCCCGATCACCTGCATGTCGGTCGCCAGGGCGTTGCCGCTCTGCGGCGCGTCGGTCAGCGCGTCGACCTTGGCGAACCACGCGGCCTTGCGCGTCGGGGCGGGGGCATCGAAACGCTGATCCCCAAGGGCCGCGGCCAGCTCAATCAGGCCGACCTGCGCATCGCATTGCACCGGCATGGCACCGTGTTTTTCGGCGTCATAGGCGGCGGTGTTCAGGCTGATCAGGCAGCGCTCGGGGTTCGAGAACAGCCCCCATGACCCGGTGGTGAAATCCTGAAATCTGGTGCCCACACCCAGGATCAGATCGGCCCCGGCGCAGATCTCGTTGGCGGGTTCGCCCCCGGTCACGCCGATCGGCCCGAGATTGAGCGGATGATCCCAGGCCAGCGCCGATTTGCCCGCCTGGGTTTCGGCAACGGGGATGTTATGGGTCTCGGCAAAGCGGGCCAGATCATCGGTGGCCCCCGAATAATGCACGCCGCCACCGGCCACGATGACCGGTTGCCTGGCGGTTTTGATGGCCGCGACAGCGCGCGCCAGTTCCGCCGCATCGGGGCGGATGCGGCGCTGATACCAGATTTTCGGTTCAAAAAAGCGGGTCGGATACTCATAGGCTTCGGCCTGAACATCCTGACAGAAGGACAGGGTCGCGGGGCCGCAATCGCTCGGGTCGGTCATGGTCCGAAAGGCGCGCGGCAGCGCGGTCAAAAGCTGTTCGGGCCGGGTGATGCGGTCGAAATAGCGGCTGACGGGTTTGAAGGCGTCATTGACGCTGATGGTGCCATCGCCGAAATCCTCGATCTGCTGCAGCACCGGATCGGGGCCGCGACCGGCAAAGACATCGCCCGGCAAGAGCAGCACCGGCAGCCGGTTGACATGCGCCAAAGCGGCCGCCGTCACCATGTTCAATGCGCCGGGCCCGATCGAGGAGGTCACCGCCATCGCGCGTTTGCGGTTGAGCTGCTTGGCATAGGCAATCGCGGCATGGGCCATGGTCTGTTCATTATGGCCGCGCCAGGTTGGCAAGGTTTCGCGCGCGCCGTAAAGCGCCTCGCCGATCCCGGCCACATTGCCATGGCCGAAGATCGCCCAGACCCCGGCGATGAACGGGTCACCGTCTTCGGTCATCTGGGCGCTCAGATAGCGCATCATGGCCTGCGCGGCGGTCAGTTTGATGGTCTTGGTCATTGCAGATCTCCCTTGCCGCGCGCCTTGTCCCAGATCGCGCAAAGCCGCTGATAGATATCGGCCATCGCATCGACAGCCTCCTTGTCGGAAACTTCGCCGAGCATCCAGGCGCGTGCGCTTTCGGCAAAGATGGTCCGGCCGACGGCGAAACCCTTGACCAACGGATAACGCGCGGCCACCGCAAAGCTGGTGGCGAGATTTGCCTCGGTTTCGCCGAGGCCCAGGATCACGATGCCGCGGGTGTCGGGATCATTGGTCTCGATGGCCGCGATGGTCTGTTCCCAGGCGGCTTCGGTCAGCATCGGCTCCAGCTTCCACCAGTCGGGATAGACATCGGCATCATAGAACCGCTGGATCACCCGCGCGGTGGTGTCATCCGCGATGGGCCCGGCTTTCGACGGGATCACCTCGAGCAGAAATTCCAGCCGGTTGCGGCGGCAGGCGTTGAAGAGCCGGATGATCGTGGCCTCCTGATCGGCCCAGAGATCGGCCCCATCATCGGGGTGACAAAAGCACAGCACCTTGACCACCTGATCGCGCGGCCATTCCGACAGCCCGCCATAATCGGGGCCGATTTCCGGCTCCAGGGTCAGCGGCCGCGAGCCCGGCCATTCGACCGGACGACCGATCCAGAGATTGCTGCCCGTCGCCCGGCACAGGGCATCGCGGCCCAGACGGCCGTCGCATAAAAGCCCATAGCCGGGCCGCCCGTCGGCCACCTGCAGGGTGGCGTCAAGGCACAGGTCCTTGAAGCGGCCGATCTTTTCAACGCTGGCACCTGCGATCTCTTCCATCTGGATCCGGTGATCATAGGCAAAAACCCGCAGCTCGGGCCAGTCGGGGTGCCGGTTGGTCGCCCAATGTATCTGTTGCAGCGCGCCATCGTTGCGCAGATCGGGGTGCCGCGGGCCACATGCGCCACATGCGAGGAAGAACCGAAGCTCCTGCCAGCTTGGAAAGGCCGGGGTGCAGCCATGGCGGCTGACAGCTAAGGCCCTGCAGGCATTGGCATATTTGAGGGCTGTCGGCCAATCCTCACCATCCAGCCAGCCCTTGAGCAACCCCGATATGAAACCATCGCCCGCGCCCGGCATGTTGACCATTTCGATGCCGAATCCGGGGCCGATTTCGCCCGCATCCAGCCTGTCCGGGATGGCTCCGGCAAAGGCTGCGGCCGCCGCTGCGCCGCGTGTGCAGACCAGCGTCGCACCCGAGACGGCGCGCACCGCGCGCAACGCCGCGACCGTGTCGGTGGTGCCGCCGGCAATGTGGAATTCCTCTTCGGTGCCGACGATCAGATCAAAAAGATGCAGCGTCGATTGCAGCCTGGCCGTGACCTTGTCCGAGGCCACGAACCGGCTTTCGCCATCGCCATGGCCGGCAACGCCCCAGAGGTTCGGGCAATAGTCGATATCGAGGGCGGTCTGCATCCCCGCCGCGCGGGCAATTTCCAGCGCCTTGAGCGTGGCCGCCGCGACCTGCGGATGGCTCAGATGGGTGCCCGTGGCCATAACCGCGCGCGCCCTGGTGATGAAATCGGGGTCGATATCGGCCACCGTCAGCCCCATATCGGCACAGTTTTCGCGGTAAAAGATCATCGGGAACTGGTCCTGATCCCGGATCCCCAGCAAAACCAGCGCCGTCAGACGGTCGGGGTCGGTCTTGACACCGCGCGTATCGACACCCTCGCGGGCCAATTCCTCGCGGATGAAGCGGCCCATATTTTCATCGCCGACACCGGTGATGACCGCCGATTTCAGCCCCAGCCGCGCCGTGCCGCAGGCGATTTTCGTGGCCGAGCCGCCGATATGCTTGTTGAATGACCGCATATCCTCAAGCCTGCCGCCGGTCTGAATCCCGTAAAGATCAACTGACGAACGGCCAATGGTGATGAGATCAAGGGGTTTGGTCACAGCAATTGCCTTTCGGAGCAATGAGAACGCGATTTGGACCGTCTTCGCGTGAAGAGATCAAGGATAACGCCATCCGGCCGGACGCGGTTACCCGCCGCCCCCGGACAGGCGGCAATGCCGGGGGCAGCAGGCGCGAGGTGCAGTTCACGAGGCGGTATCGGAGGCCCCCTCTCTCCGCCCCGTGAACCGTCTGCCAAATCCTGGGGAGGACAGGATGGCAATGCGAAAACCCCTTCATCGGAAAGAGGTCGGATCGCCCCCCGAGCGTCGCCTCAAGCTGCACCATTTTCTGACCGCCCGCCATCGCGCGCGGCTCATTCGGCAAAGCCGAATATCGTCTGCTCCGGCCCTTGCGCGGGCCGGGCAATATTTCCATCGCCCGGCGGATCACCCTCCGGCCAGGCCGGTCACGTCAGATCCGCCAGCTTCACGGGCTGGCCGGTCCTGGCCGAGCGCGCCGCCGCCTCGGCCATGGCCAGCGCGCCAACACCATCCTGCAATGTAACCGGAAATGCCGATCCGGTTTCGAGCGCCTCGACAAAAGCCGCCCATTCCGCCGCATAGGCGGGCATGTAGCGTTCCAGAAAAAAGTAGGTCGGTTTGGCGCTGGTGACGCCGGCTCTGGTCGATTTGACGACTGTGTTCTCCAGCATGTTCTGAGCCTGAAGCAGGCCCTCCGAGCCCAGAATTTCGACCCGCTGATCATAGCCATAGACCGCGCGGCGCGAATTTTTGATCACTGCGATGCGCCCATCCGCATAGGTCAGTGTGACCACCGCAGTGTCGATATCGCCGGCGGCCCCGATTTCGGGATCGACGATCGAGCTGCCGGTGGCGATGACCGACAATGGCAATTCCGCCATCAGAAAATTGGCCATGTCGAAATCATGGATCATCATGTCGCGAAACAGGCCGCCCGAGATTCTGATGTAGCTGACCGGCGGCGGGGCGGGGTCGAAGGACGTGATCGACAGCAGTTCGGGCTTGCCGATTTCGCCATTTTGCAGAGCCGCCTTCAGCGCCGCGAAACTGGGGTCGAAGCGGCGGTTGAAACCGATCATCACCGGCTGGCCGCTGCGCGCCACCGCCGCCTGACAGGCGCGGGCACGCTCAAGGTTCAGATCGACCGGCTTTTCGCATAAGACCGCCTTGCCGGCGGCGGTGGCGGCCTCGATCAGATCCGAATGGGTGTCGGTGGAGGTCGCGATCAGAACCGCGTCGATCGCATCATCGGTGATGATCTCGTCCGAGCTGCGCATCTGTGCCCCATGTTCGGCGGCAAGCTTGCGGGCATTGTCTTCGAACATATCCGAGACGGCGACCAGATGGCTGCCGGGATGCCCGGCAATCGTCCGGGCATGCACATTGCCGATACGGCCGGCACCGAGAAGTCCGACATTGAGCATGTTTCCTACCTTCCGATTCCTCGAATTCCACCCAGTTTCGACAATTCTGCACGCGGGTGCAAGATGCTTTTGCACGCGGGTGCAAAGATTCTGGCGCAAGCCGGCAATCTCCGATACCGTGCCCTGAAGGAGCAGATGATGAGCCAGCGATCGAATGAGATTCCGTCTGGTTCCGTGACGGCCGATGACGTTGCGGAATTGGCTGGCGTGTCCCGATGGACGGTCAGTCGCGCCTTCAAGACAGACGCCTCGATTTCGGAAAAGAGCCGCCGGAAAGTTCTGCAGGTCGCCGAGCGCCTTGGCTATGTCCCGGATCTTCTCGCGGCCAGCCTGGCCTCGGATCGCAGCAATCTTGTGGCTTTGCTGGTGGATGATTTTGCCAATCCCCACAAGCTCATCATGATGGAACGCCTGACCCGGATCCTGCGGCAAAGCGGCTGGGATACCCTGCTGGTCAACACCCTGGGCGATGATGATGCGTCGGCGGCCCTGCTGAACGCAAGCCAGCGCCGGGTCGATGCCGCGGTTCTGATCGGGATCCAGTTTGACGATCAGGTTCTGGCCACGGCGCTGGGGGCGCGGCGGGTCCGCAAGCTTATCGTTTTTGCCCGTTTCTCCGAAGATCCGAATACGATTTCGATCTGCTGCGATGACAAGGCCGCAATGACCACCATTGCCGATTACGTCATGCAAAGGGGCTATCGTCGGCCATTGTTTCTTGCCGGGCCGCAGACCTGTTCGGCCCATCTGCTGCGCAAGGATACGTTCCTGACCCGGTGGCGCGCCGAAAACGGCACCGAGCCCGATTTCATTTCGGTTCCGGCCTATGATCCACAGCTTGCGTTCAAACGGGTGGCGCAATATCTGACCGGGCCCGGCGCGACCGCCAGACCTGACATTATCGTCTGCGAAAATGATGCCCTGGCGATGGGCGCGGTCGATGCGATCCGCTATGAGCT
The DNA here is from genome assembly GCF_058343375.1 of Alterinioella sp. Taxonomy (NCBI): domain Bacteria; kingdom Pseudomonadati; phylum Pseudomonadota; class Alphaproteobacteria; order Rhodobacterales; family Paracoccaceae; genus Alterinioella; species Alterinioella sp. The sequence continues at coordinate 5,795 of NZ_JBTUJH010000046.1, read as the reverse complement.
TGGCCTGCGCGTGCCCGAAGACATCGCCGTCACCGGATTTGACGATGTCCCCCAGGCCGACAGCCCGCATTACCGGCTGACCACCTATCGCCAGCCGCTCACCGCGATGGCAGAGGGGCTGGTGCAGGTTTTGAAGGGTGAGACAGAGACAATGAAACTCTGTCAGTTTTCAGGGCATCTGGTGATCCGCGACAGCGCCTGAGACATGCCCGCCCTGCCTTATCCGGTTTGGCCCGCAAATCGTGCCACCAGGTCCTGCCATTGCCGGGCGGGAACGGCGCGTGGGCTGGCCGTCAGCCAATATCCCTTGCCGGTTTTCAGGTTGCGCCTGCTCAACCTGACCAGCCGTCCATCCGCCAGGGCCGGCGCGCAAAGAGCGACCGAGCCGAGGATGACCCCGGCACCCTCGATCGCGGCACCAAGGCACTGACTGAAACTGTCCAGTCGCAACGCCGGAACCGGGGTGGCCGAACCGGTTCCCTGCGCCGCCCATTGCTGCCACCCCGCACGCGGCCCCGACAGGGCGATATGGGGCAATCTGTGCCAGTCATCGGGCGATTGCGCCAGCAATGCGGGCGCGGCCATCGGCGTGAGCACCTCCTCATACAGACGTGCCGATCGCAGGTCCGGCCAATCACCGCGGCCATAGCGGGTCTGGATGTCGGTATCTTCGCGCCCCAGATCCATATCGGTGTGCAGGGTGTGAAAGGACAGTTGGTAGCTTTTCGGCAGCTCTCTCAGGCGCGGCGCAAACCAAAGCGAGATCAGCGTCGTGCTTGCCATGATCCTGATTTGTTGCAGCGGCCTGGCAAACAGCTCATCCGTGGCGCTGGCCAGCGCCGCCAGGGCATTGGTGACAGGCGGCAGCCAGGCCTCGCCGGCAACGGTCAGGCAAACGCCGCGGGGCTGGCGGTTGAACAGGACCACACCCAGACGGGCCTCCAGATTGTGGATCCGCTGGCTGATGGCGGCCTGGGTCAGGCCCATCTCGTCGGCGGCGCGGGTGAAACTGCCGCTGCGCGCGGCCGCTTCAAAGGCGCGGACCCATTCCAGCGGCGGCAGGGGGATGGGTGGATTAGGCATAAGGAAAACCGGGCCTCAGGGGCGAATTATATTTCTTTTGATAATGCCACATCTCGCTAGGTTTGTCGAGAATCGACCCCCTGCGAGGATTTTTCAGATGCCTACCGTCACGCATTCGCCGTCTGGCGACATCCTGACATTGACCACCCCGGAGCGCGCCTTTCGTTTCCATGCGATCTGGCTGCGCGACAATGCGCAAGATGGCGAAACGCGCGCGCCCGGAAACAATCAGCGCCTGATCACGCTGGGCGATATTCCGGCCGATACCCATATCACGGATACGGCCCTGCGGGGCGGTGCGCTCGAGGTCACATTTGCCCCGGAAGGCAAGAGTGTTTGCTATGATCCGGTCTGGTTGCAGGCCCATGCCTATGACCGGCCCGCCCCGGCGGGGCGCGGCTGGACCGGCCCACAGATCGAGACATGGGATGGCAGCCTGATGGAAAATGTCCCGGTGGGGGATTTTCAGGCGGTCAAGGCCGACCCCGGGGAAAAACGGGCCTGGCTGGAAAAAACCCGCCGCTACGGGTTTGGCAAGCTGACCGGCGGGCCGGTGCGCGATGGGGCCCTGTTCGAGGTGGCCGATCTGTTCGGCTATGTGCGCGAGACCAATTACGGGCGCCATTTCGAGGTCCGCACCGAAGTGAACCCGACCAATCTGGCCTATACCGGGCTTGGCCTGCAGGCCCATACCGATAACCCTTATCGTGATCCGGTGCCCTCGATCCAGATCCTCTATTGCCTCGAAAGCTCGGCTGCGGGCGGCGAAAACATGGTTGTGGACGGCTTTGCCGCGGCGCAAAAGCTGCAACAGCTCGATCCGGCCGGTTTCGATCTGCTGGCCGATCATTGCGCCCGGTTCGAATATGTCGGCGGCAAAGGCGTGCGTCTGCGCGCGCGCCGCCCGATGATCGAACTTGCCCCCGACGGCGAAATCATCGCGGTCCGGTTCAACAACCGCTCGACCGCCCCGATAACCGATGTGCCGTTCGAGGATATGCAGGCCTATTACGCGGCCTATCGGCGCTTGGGCGCGATCATCGACGACCCGGCAATGGCGGTGACATTCCGCCTTGAACCGGGCGAATGTTTCCTTGTCGACAACACCCGCATTCTACATGCCCGAAAGGGATATTCCGGCAGCGGAACCCGCTGGCTGCAAGGCTGCTACGCGGATAAGGACGGGCTTTTGTCGACCCTGGCCGCGCTGGAGGAAGCGCCATGAGAAACCCCGATCTGACCGCGGACAATATCGTCGATTTTCTGGGCGGTATTTTTGCCCGCCGTGGCGGCGAGGAATATCTGGGCGAGCCGGTCACCATGGCCGAACACATGCTGCAAGGGGCCTGGTTCGCCGAAAAGGCGGGGGAACCGGAACAGATCATCGTTGCGGCGCTGTTGCATGACATCGGCCATTTCACCTCGGAATTCGGCACGTTTTCCATGAATGACACCAGCGACCGTCGGCATGAAGATGCCGGCGCGGATGTTCTGGCGCCGTTTTTCCCGCGTATCGTGACCGATTGCGTGCGCCATCATGTGGCCGCCAAACGCTATCTTTGTGCGGTGAAGCCGGATTATTTCAAACGGCTGTCGGCGGCGTCGATCCATTCGCTGAACCTGCAAGGCGGGCCGATGAGCGCCGAAGAGATTGCCGCGTTCGAGACCACCCCGAACCTGAAGGATATCGTCAAGCTGCGCTATTATGACGAGGCCGGCAAACGGGCGGATATGGCCACGCCACCCTTCGAGCATTACGCGCCCATGATAGAGCGGGTGATTGCCGCCCATGGCGCGTCAGACCCGGATCGGCAGAAGGGCAATATTCGCTGAATTGGCGGGGTTTTGTAATGACCGGCCTGTGGAGGGAAAATTCGCAGCCTCTGCCCCATCCCCATGTGCCCCGGGTTTTTGACATCTGATGCGGGCTGATTGCATCCTGGCGGGCAAATTCGGGCGGCTGGCGGCATCTGGTGGCTGATTACGGGGCCGCTATCAGCCCGGGCAGCTTCATCCGCTGGATCTTGCCCGATGGCCCTTTCGGAAGCTCGCCAAGCAGGTGGATCACATCGGGCGATTTGAACCGGCCAAGCCGGTCATGGCAGAGCACGATCAGATCGTCGGCCGTGACGCGCGCCCCGTTTCGCAGGCTGACGGCGGCCTCGACCCGTTCGCCATAGTGGTCGCAGGGCCGGGCAAAGGCGGCGGCCTCGACCACATCGGGATGCGAATAGAGCGCCTCGTCTATTTCACGCGGCGCGATGTTTTCGCCGCCCTTGATGATCAGCTCCTTCAGGCGCCCGGTGACAAAGACATAGCCATCGCAATCCATCCGCCCAAGATCGCCCGAGCGCAGCCAGTCGCCGGCAAATGTGGCGGCGGTCGCGTCGGGATTGTGCAGGTAGCCGCGCATGACATTGGGGCCGCGAATGGCAATTTCGCCTTCCTGGCCGCGCGCGGCCTCGGTCAGGTCAGGGGCCAGAATGCGCACCTCATTGCCAAAGCCGATACCCGGAGAACCGATTTTCCGGATCCCCGGTGGCAGCGGGTTTGACAGGATCTGCGCCGCCGTTTCGGTCAGCCCCATGGTCTCGATGATCGACACGCCGAACCGGGTTTCAAAACCGGTATGGGTTTCGACGGCCAGGGCGGAAGATGCCGAGCGGCCAAATCGCAGGCGATCCTTCACGCTTTGGGCCGGCCCACCCTGGCCGTGCAGCAGATGGCTGATGATGGTCGGCACGACCGAGAACCAGGTCACCGACGCCGCATCGGCCTGGGCCCAGAACCGGCTGTTGGAAAAGCGCGAGACCATGGCCAGCGAGCCGCCCGAGATCAGCGCCCCCATCACGCTGACGCAAAGCCCGTTGATATGGTAGATCGGCAGCACGCAAAAGCCGCGATCGGCCGGGCTCAGCTCATGCGCAAGGCAGGTGGTCCAGCCGCCCGCCAGCAGGCTGGCATGGCTGTGAACCACGCCTTTGGGCTGGCCGGTGGTGCCTGATGTATACATCAAAAGGGCGTCATCATCGGGTCCGAGATCGGGCAATGCGGCAGCCCCGATCAGCGTCTCCGGGTCGAGCCTCGCCATGCAAGCAGGCGCGGTCTTTGCGAAAATATCGGTCTGAGTTTCATGCACAAAGGCCGTCTGCGCGCCGGAATGCTGCAGCACATAGGAAATGGCCTCCGGCCCGGCGGCCAGGTTGATCATCGTCGCCCGGAAGCCGCCATAAAGCGTGGCATAAAGCGCCAGAACCCCATCCCGGCCATTGGGGTGAATGATGGCGACGCTTTCGCCCTTGGCAATCCCTTGCGCCACCATCGCTTGCGCCATGGCCCTGGCGCTGTCGCGCAGCTCGGTCCAGCTCAGGATCTCGCCGGTTTCGGGAAAGACAATGGCGGTATCCGCGCCCTCGGCCCGCAGATCCAGCCAATTGCGCACGGTGCCCGAGGGCGGGGTATCGCGGTCAACCTTCATTGGCCGGTCCGGGCCCAGTATTCGGCAAAGATATCCGCCAATGCCGGTTCGCGCGGGGGTATTTCGCGCACGATCCTGGTGGTTTGCATGAAATGGCGCCAATGCAGATTGTCATCGATCGAATTTCCGCCCCATGACCCGCAGCCCATCGACAGCGAAAACGGCATGCCATTGGTAAAGGACCCGCCAGTGGCAAAGGTATGGGCCTGATTGACGATCACCCGGCTGGTCGGGATGGCCCGCGCCAGCGCCAGCGGCCGCTCGTCGCGCGCGGTGTGGATGCCGACCGAATGCCCGGCCCCCTGATGGCGTTGCAGCCGCAGGGTGATGGCCAGGGCATCGTCGAAATCGCGGGCGCGGTAGAGCGCCAGAACGCGGCTCAGCTTTTCACCCGAGAGCGGAAAATCGGGACCGATGCCGCTGGTTTCGACGGCGATATATTCGGTGCCCTCGGGAACCTGGCCGGTCAGACCCAGCACCGCGATCAGATCCTTGGCATCACGGGCGATGGCGCGCGGGTTCAGCTGGCCGTCAACCCATAACCGGCTGGTCACTTTGGCCTCGTCGGTGATCAGCGCGCCGCCGGTGCGGGCCATCTCGGTGGTGAAGGCATCATAGATGGCATCGACCAGCACGACGGCATTCTCGGATGAACATGAGGTCGCGTTGTCGAAGATCTTGGAGGCTTTTATCTTGTCGGCGGCAGCGGCCAGATCGGCGGTTTCATCGACGATCACGGCCACATTGCCGGCCCCGACCGCCAGCGCGGGCGTGCCGGAACTATAGGCCCGGCGGACATTGTTCTGGCTGCCGGTGACCACAATGAGGTCGGAGATCTCCAGCAGGGTTTGGGTTTTTTCCTTGGACCCCGGCCCGGGGATCATCTGGACCAGATCCCGGTCCAGCCCGATCTTGTCGAACTCGGCATGGATGAATCCCAGCAGCGCTTCGCAGGTCGGCACGCCCTTGGGCGAGGGTGATACAATGATGGCATTGCCGCATTTCAGGGCGTTGATGATATTGTTGGCCGGTGTCGCACCGGGATTTGTCGAGGGCACAACCGCCCCGATCACCCCGATGGGGCGGGCAATTCTGGTGATCCCGGTTGCCGCGTCATCGCTGAGGATGCCATGGGTCCGCACATTCTGGATATCGCGCATCAGCCCAAGCGTCTTGCGGTGGTTCTTGGTGATCTTGTCGGCGACATTGCCAAGCCCGGTGCTTGCCACCGCCA
>NZ_JBTUJH010000045.1:0-12762 GCF_058343375.1 Alterinioella sp. | reverse complement strand
GGTGGCCGCCAGGGCCTCGAAGGCGCGCAGATCGCCGATGCCCTCGATATGCAGGCCAAGCGCTGTAACCCGTGGGTCGCGCAGCAGAACCTGGCCGATCTGCGCCAGCCCGATCTGGGCCTGGTTGCCCACTGTGACGACAAAGGCCAAGGGCAAGCCGCGCCTCTGCATGGTCAGGTTGATGGCGATGTTCGAACTTTGCGTCAGGATCGCAACGCCGCGATCGACCCGTTTGCCGCCATGCTGATCGGGCCATAAAAGCGCGCCGTCGAGATAGTTGATAAAGCCGTAACAATTGGGGCCGAGGATGGGCATGTCGCCCGCCGCCGCCAGCAGCGCGGCCTGCAGATCCGGGCCATCGGTCATCTCGTCCCGTGCCTCGGAAAACCCCGATGCAAAGCAGACCGCGCCGCCGGCCCCCATATCCGACAGCAACCGAACCGCCTCTACTGTGGCGTGCCGGTTGACCCCGATGAAACAGGCATCAGGGGCGGCCGGCAGATCCTCAGCCCGGGCGAATGCAGCCACGCCGCCGACGCTGTCGCGCTTGGGGTGGACCGGCCATATCGGCCCGGCAAAGCCCATGTCCCGGCAGCGTTGCACCACGTTTTCACACCAGGCCCCGCCGCCGATAACGGCGATGGATCGGGGCCGGAACAGCCGCTCCATCTCAGGCCCCCAGGGGGCGCAAAAGATCGCGGCTGATGATGTGGCGCTGGATCTCGCTGGTGCCGTCCCAGATACGTTCGACCCTTGCATCGCGCCAGAACCGTTCGATCGGGAGATCATCCATCAACCCCATGCCACCATGGATCTGCAAGGTCGCATCGGTGACACGGGCCAGCATTTCGGTGGCGTAAAGCTTGGCCGAGGCAATCTCGCGATTGGCTGGCAGCCCCTGATCCAACCGCCAGGCCGCCGCCAAGGTCAGCAGATCGGCGGCGTCAATTTCTGTAATCATATCAGCCAGTTGAAAACTGACGCCCTGGAATTTTCCAATCGGCTGGCCAAATTGCTCGCGTTGCGCCGCGTAGTTCAGGGCATAGTCAAAGACCCGCCGGGCGCGCCCGACGCTGTTTGTGGCAACCGTGATCCGGGTGGCATAGAGCCAGTCATTCATCACCGCAAAGCCGCCATCAACCTCGCCCAGAACCTGGGCATCGGGCAGGCGGCAATCGTCAAAATCCAGCACCATATTCTTGTAGCCGCGATGGCTGACCGACCGGTATCCATCGCGGATGGTAAAGCCCGGCGTGCCGCGATCGACCAGAAATGTGGTGATGCGCTTCTTGGGGCCGCGCGGGGTCTGATCCTCGCCGGTGGCCACGAAAACAATGATGAAATCGGCATGATCGGCGCCCGAAATGAAGTGTTTTGTGCCATTGAGCACCCAATCCCCGCCATCGCGCAGCGCCGAACATTTCATGCCGCGCACATCCGATCCGGCCCCGGGTTCGGTCATGGCAAGCGCATCCATCCGCTCGCCGCGCACCGCCGGCAGCAGATAGCGCTCGCGCTGATCGCCCTTGCAGGCCATCAGGATATTCTGCGGTCGGCCAAAGAAATGCGTCAGGGCCATGGAGCCGCGGCCCAGTTCGCGTTCGACCAGCGCAAATTCGACATGGCTCAGCCCGGCACCACCAACCTCCTGAGGGAAATTGCAGGCGTAGAACCCCAGCTCGATGGTCTTTTGCTTGATCCGTTGGGCCAGATCTGGCGGCACCTCGCCGCTACGATCAACCGCTGCCTCATGCGGGTAAATCTCGTTCTCGACAAATGATCGCACGGTTGCAACGATCATCTCCTGCTCATCGGTCAGCCCAAAATGCATCGCCCGCGTCCTCTTGCTGATCATTGGGGAAAACCGTGCCGGTGGTTGCGCCGCGTCACCATGCAGGTTTAGGTGGATATCATGCAGAATTCGCAGAAATCATCTGCCATGACGCAGCAAATCGGGGTGCTGCTGTTCGAAGATTTCTCGAACCATTGCCTTGCCAATGCGGTGGAGCCGTTGCGCGCCGCCAATATGCTGTCACGAAAACCCCTGTATCAGTGGCAATTCGTGACCCTCGATGGGGCCCCGGTGACATCTTCCGGCGGCCTGCCGGTGCTGCCCGAGGCGCGGCTTTGCGATCATCCCGGCGGCGATATGCTGCTGGTGCTGCCAAGCTATGGCCATTTGCGCCATGCCACGCCGGCAACAGCGCGTGCGCTGCGCGCGGCGGCGCGCCGGTTCGCCCTTTTGGCGGGGCTCGATACCGGCAGTTGGCTGCTGGCGGCGGCGGGGTTGCTGGACGGCTATCGCGCGACCATCCACTGGGATGAGTTTGAAAAGTTTTCCGAAACCTTTCCGCAGGTCACCAGTGATATCGCCCGCTTTGTCATCGACCGCGACCGCGCCAGTTGCGGCGGTGCGATGACGGCGTTCGATCTGGTGCAGGATCTGATCGGGCGCGCCCATGGCCCGGCGCTGCGCCTCGAGATAGCATCGCTTTTCATGCAAGGTGCCCCCATGCCCCGCGAGGCCACGGCACAGGTAAATCTGGTCGATGCGGCGGTTGTGCTGATGCGCCAGAACCTGGAGGATCCGCTGAGCATCCCGGCGCTGGCCCGCAGGCTTGGCTGCACCCAACGCAAGCTGGAGGCCCGGTTTCAGCAGCGCCTGGCCGACAATCCGCGCAAAATCTATCAACGGCTGCGGCTGCAGGCGGCCCGGCGGATGATGGCAGAGACCGAAATCCGCGTGGCCGAGATCGCGCTGCGCTGCGGCTATGGTGATGCCAGCGCCATGGCGCGTGCCTACCGGTTGGAATTTGGCTGCGCACCAACCGCCACCCGGGCGGCGCATCAGTTGGGGCGCGCGGTTCCGATCACCGGGGCCAGCAGTTCATCATCGAAATGAGTATGCTGCGCCCGGCCCCGGTTCTTTGAGGTATAAAGCGCGATATCGGCGTCATTGAGCATCTGATCGGGGTCGGGCACCTCATAGCGCGACGCCAGAACCGAGCCTGCGCTGGCGGAAATCCGGCAGGGCTGACCGGCGAATGTCGTGGGTTCTTCCAGCCGGGAAATCAGCCGGTCGGCGATGGATTGCAGCAATTCCGCATCGTCGCAATCGCGAAACAGCAAGACAAATTCATCGCCGCCCACACGGGCCACGATATCGCCCTTGCGAATTTCATCGCGCAGAATATCGGCAACATGGGTCAGCACATGGTCGCCGGCCGCGTGGCCGAGTGTGTCATTGACCTCCTTGAAGAAATCGAGATCGAGATGCATGAGGCCAAATCGCGCCATCGGCTCTGCGGTCAGTTCTTTCAGCGTCGCATCCATGGCGCGGCGATTTTGCAGGCCGGTCAGCGCGTCGGTCAGCGCCTGTTCTTCGGCATTTTGGCGGGCCGCCTGCAACCGCGCGGTCAGGTTGCGCGATTCATGGGCGATGGCGGCATTGGCTTCGCGCAGATAAAGCAGGTCAATCGTTTGATCGCAGGGCGAAAAATCATTCAGCGTCAGGTCGCAATCGGCCACGGCACGGGCGAAAGAGACGCCGAGCGACAGGCTGATGAAACCGCCCTGCCCGGCCGCCATGGGCACCAGAACACCGCGAAACGGCAGATCAGGCCGCGATTTCAACGCCAGCCGCAGACGTTTGCCTTTCAACGCCAGAAGCGGCGACAACCCCTGCGGGACCGAGGGGCGCAGAATGTCGATCACGTCAAACAGGGGCTGGCCGGGCAGATCGGTCTTGCCCGCGATCTTTGCCAGCGTTGGCCCCACCCGCATGACCTGACCCGCATCCCCGAACCAAATGTGCATCGGCATCAGCACATCGACGGCGCATCCCGCCAGTTCGATCCTGGCCGCACCCGGATCCGCAACGCCGGTCATATCGGGTTTTCCCCCAGGGAAAAGCTGCGCCCTTCAAAATGCGCGCTATCAAACAGGTCGATGCGGACCCGTTCAACCCCCGGCCCGCCATCTTCGGCGACAAAAAACGCCAGCGTTCCGTAATCATCGGCCAGCGCCCTGAGCGCACCCAGAAAGACCGACCCGGCCCCGCGCTGCCCCCATCTGACATCCAGCGCAAAACTGGCCCCCTCAAGCTGGCGGATATGCAGGTCGGGCATGTCGAGATCGGGCACCGCAAGACGGGCACGGCCAGACAGATCATCCAAAGATTGCAGAAAGTCGAAAAACGTATCGCCGCCAAACCGCAGCAGGCGCCGCAGCGGTTCCAGATTGGGATGGGTTACCAGATAGTTGCCCATATCCTCCAGCAGGGATGCCTCATCCTTGTGCAACACGGCCACGGCTGCCGAAACCGTGTCACCGGTCAGGCGATCCTCGTAATGCAGCATCGATTCAAAGCCGTCGAAAGGCAGGCCTGCCTGGCTGCGCACCTCATCCCAAATATCCTTGCCATAGGTGTCGGTCAAAAACCCCTGCAAGGCGCGGTTCACCAAACCGTGCATTCTCAGGCTCCCGCAAATAATATGCCGGTCTGATAGCGCGTCAGGGATTAAGAAACCGTTCCCCGGATCTCAGAAATCGGTCGGCACGCCGCCCTCGGATTTGCGCCGGTCGACAAAGGCCCGCAATTCGTCTCGGATGCCATCCTCCATCGGCGGGGCCTCGAAATCATTGATGATATCCTTGTAGATCCGGTTGGCGCGCTGCGCGGTCCATTCGCCACCGGCCAGTTCCCAGGCCTCAAAATTGCTCCAGTCGCTGGCAAAGGGCGCGTAAAACGCATCCTGATAGCGGTCCTGGGTGTGCTGCACGCCAAAGAAATGCCCGCCCGGCCCGACCTCTCGGATGGCGTCAAAAGCCAGATCCTCAGGCTCGGTCGACCAGAGTTTCGGGTCGAAATAGCGTTGGATCATCTGCAAGACCTCGCAATCCATCACAAATTTCTCGGGCGAGGCAATCAGCCCGCCCTCCAGCCAACCGGCCGCGTGATAGATCATGTTGCCGCCCGCCTGCACCGCCGACCACAGCGAATTGCAGGTCTCCCACATCGCCTGCCCGTCGGGCACATTGGCCGCGCAGACACCGCTGGCGCGCATTGGCAGGCCATAATAGCGCGCCATCTGGCCGGTCATCTGCGTGGCGCGCATATATTCCGGCGTGCCGAACGCAGGCGCGCCCGATTTCATATCGACATTCGAGGTGAAGGTGCCGATCGCCACCGGGCATCCCGGCGACACGAATTGCAGCAGCGCAATCGCCGCCAGCCCTTCGGCAAGGCTCAGCGTCACCGCGCCCGACATGGTGACGGGGGCCATCGCCCCGGCCAGGGTGAAGGGCGTGATCACCACCGCCTGACGGGCCCGCGCCAGGATCATCGCGCCCTCCAGCATCGGGAAATCATGCTGCAGCGGCGAGACCGAGTTGATGTTGGTATACATCCTTGGCGTCGCCTCGAATTCCTCGCGCGTCAACCCGCCCGCGATGCGCACCATTTCCATCACATCCTCGACCCGCTCCTTGCCCAGAGAATAGGCATGCGCGGCCTTATCGGTCAGGGTCAGCTTTTCATAAAGACAATCGAGATGGCGGATAGAGGCATGGATATCAATCGGTTCGACCGGGTAGCCGCCGGCAAAATGGATGCAGTTGAAATATTGCGTCAGCTTGATGAATTCGCGGTAGGTCTCGAAATCGCCCGACCGTTTGCCGCGATCCAGATCCCAGGCATTGGGCGGCGAGGAGACATTGCCGAACACCATGTGATTGCCGCCGATGGTGATCACCTTGTCGGGGTTGCGCGGCGTGATGGTGAACTGGCTGGGGGCCTGGCCCACCATCTCCATCACAAAATCCGCATCCATCCGCACATTGGCACCGTCGATCCTGCAGCCCGCGCGGGCCAGATACTCCCGCGCCTCCGGGTTCAGAAACTCGATGCCGATATCAGACAGAATGCGCATCGCGCCTGTATGGATAGCCAGCACACCCTCCGGGCCCAGGGGGTCGGTCGGGCGGTCGGGATTGACCGGAATGCGCCAGGGCATCTGGTCAATCGCCGCGGTGCCGGCGCGGTCGGCATTGCCCTTGCGGCCACCGGCACGGCGGCGGCGGGGGGCGGCATCTGCGCTCATTGGTGATCTCCCGTTATGGCTCGAGGGTCACTGTGGCCCTGCGCCGCCCATTTGGGTTTTCATTTAGCGACGGATTGTGAACCCGTTTGCGTCGCTTTTGATTTCGCATGTGCCGCTTGCAGGCCGCCGCCCGGGGCAAGCTGCGCGGGCAGGTCGCTGATATCGGGCAGGATCAGATCGGCATGCGGGGCCAGCATGTCGCGCCCGGCCATGCCGCTGAGAACGCCAATGGCCAGCATTCCCGCCGCGCGGCCGGCATGCAGGTCATGCAGGCTGTCGCCGATCATCGCCACATCGCCCGCGATCAGCCCGAAATGATCGGCAAAGGCCGCGCACATGCCGGGGCCGGGTTTGGCCCCATGGCCAGAGTCGAACCCTTGCACCGAATCGAAACAATCCAGAATGCCCGCCTCGGCCAGTTGCGCCTTGGCCGCGTGTTCGGAATCGTTTGTCGCCACGCCAAGGCGCAGCCCCATCATGCGCAAATCGCCCAAAAGCGGGCGCAGCGCGATGACCTCAACCATCGTGGCGCGCGCCGCCGCCATGCTGATCCGGGTTTTCAGCGTCACCGCGTCGGTGCCCGCCAGCATCGGCAACAGCGCCGTGACCACATCCGCATCGGTGCCGGCAATCAGGCAGCTGTCGGGCGCGAAACTGCGCGCGCCCGTATCATACCCGATCTGCGCGCCCATCTGCGCGGCGCACCCGGCATCGCCATCGGCCAGATCCATCAAAAGACCATACGCAAAACCTGACCAGCTGCGCTCGAAATCGAACAGCGTGCCATCCTTGTCGAACAATATACCGCTGATCATCGCCCACGGGCCTCCTGCTGCCGATTCACACCGCCGACAGTGTCATGACGCACCGGCCCTGTCACTGCCCGGCCTTGACCGGTTGTCGCAAATGTTGTCATTGTCAATCATGGACGGCGCGCGAAGCAAATTCAGCCTGCATGACAGCATCGGCTTTCATACCACATTGGCCGCCCGGCTGGTCGAACGCCGGGTCGAGGATGGGCTGAAGGGATTTGGCCTGACCCGGATCGGCTGGTGCATTCTGCTGGCGGTGGCCGAGGAAGGGTTGAAGAACCCCTCCGATATCGCGGCATTCGTGGGCATTGACCGCACCGCCACCTCGCGCGCGCTCAGGGCGCTTGAAGCCGAAGGGCTGATCCGCCGCGCCATCGGCCAGACCGACCGCCGCATGACCGAGGTTTCCCTGACCGATCATGGCTATGCAAGGATGATGCAGGCGATGCCGGTCTGTCAGGAAAACATGGCGCATTTCAACGCCAAGCTCAGCAAGGGCGAACAGGCGGAGCTGAAAATTCTTCTGAAAAAACTTTACGCCGGTGAAGATGAGGTGATCGGCGAATAATCGCCAAATGGGTCAGGTCCAATTGACCATGGCCCCGCCGGGCAAGGATTGCCGGGCCTCGAAAAGCGCCTCGTAAGGCAGGCTCAGATGATCGCAACAGGCCATGACCCAGGCATCATCCATCATCAGAAAGTCCAGCAAAGACAGTTGCATGCCGGGTTCTGCGGCCTGCGCTCTCAAATCTTCGATACGCGCCCCGGTGCTGCCCAGAAAAACCGGCAGCAGCTCCTCGTTGCCAACCAGCCAGGCCATGGCATTCAGCGCAATTTCGGCGGCGCGATCAGCGTTCATGTGATGCCTGTCTCTACCATATTAAAGGCTTTGTTAACCTTTCCCTATCATGCATGAACAAAGCCCAGAGATAAACCACCGGCGGAGCATTCGATGACAGGGCGCATTCTAGTTGTGGACGATGTGGCCACCAATCGCATCGTCATGAAAGTGAAGCTTGCGGCCGCGTGCTATGGCGTGTTGCAGGCCGATTGCGGGGCGGCAGCGCTGCGGATCGCGAAGGCCGAACAGCCGGACCTTATCCTGCTTGATGTGCTGATGCCCGACATGAGCGGTGTCGCCGTCTGCGAGGAATTGAAAGCCGACCCCGCCACCGCCGATATTCCGGTCATCCTGATCACCGCGCTGGCCGATCAGGACAGCAAGATGCAAGGGCTGCAACGCGGGGCCGATGATTATCTGACCAAACCGGTTGATGAGGTGACGCTGCTGGCGCGGGTCCGCTCGCTGTTGCGCGCGCATGAGATTCAGCGCGAATTGCGCCTGCGCGAGCAAAGCTGCGCGGGCTATGGCTTTGCCGAACCGGCGGCCGGGTTCGAGGCGGCGGGCAAGGTGGCGCTGGTGGCACCCGATGCGGCCACGGGCGTGTCATGGAAACACGCGCTTGAAGCGCAGGGAACACAGGCCCCGCAAATCCTGCCGCGCGAACAGGCGCTATCGGGCCATGGCATGGATAAAGCCCCCGATGTCTATGTGATCTCGGCCGATCTTGGGGCCTATAATGAGGGTCTGCGGCTGCTGTCCGATCTGCGGTCGCGGCCGGCGTCACGCCATTCTGCGGCGGTGATGATCCTGCCCAAGGATGACGCCGAACGCGGCGCGGTGGCGCTGGATCTGGGGGCCGGCGATATTTTGTATAATCCGTTTGATCCTGCCGAACTGGCGGTGCGGATCAAGACCCAGCTCAGGCGCAAACGCCAGTCCGACCGGCTGCGCGCCACGGTTGAGGCCGGGCTGGAACTGGCGGTGACCGACAGCCTGACCGGATTGCACAACCGGCGCTATGCGCTTGGCCAGCTGGCGCGGCTTCTGGCCAATCCGGGGCGTGGCCTGGCGGTGATGATGCTGGATCTGGACCATTTCAAGACCGTGAATGACCGCTTTGGCCATGCCGCAGGCGACCAGGTGCTGGCCACGGTTGCCAAACGCCTGCGCCATGAATTGCGCGGTCATGACCTGGTGGCCCGGTTGGGCGGCGAAGAATTTCTGGTCGCCCTGCCCAATACTGACCCCGAATACGCGCTGCAATGCGCCGAACGTCTGCGTCAGGCCGTGGGCGGGCGGCCCATCACCATTGTGGGGCTGGATCAGCCGGTCACCGTCACGATGAGCGTTGGCATCGCCCTTGGGCCGACCGAAGGCGATATCGCCGAATCCCTGATCGAGCGGGCCGACCGGGCGCTTTATGGCTCCAAATCGGATGGGCGCAATCTGGTGACAGTGTCAGCCTCGGCCGCCTGATCGGGCCGGATGGCGCAAATCATCCCCAAAGGGCCAAATCATCCCCAAAGGGCACAGTGATGTTTGCGCGTCAGGGCGCGCGCCTGCACTCACCGGCGACCGCGCCGGTTCAGGATCTGCAACAGATTGTCCGCAAACGCGTCGCGGGCGGCAGGCGACATGGTGGCCAGATGGTCCAGCAGCGCGCCATTGCCCCGGTCCTGCAAGTTCAGAACTATGCCACGCTGCACCTCCAGCGCGGCCTCGGCTGCCGCGCGGTCAAATGGATCACCGCGCACCGATTGGGCAAATCCACGCGCCGCCTCGACCAGCTGCAGACGTTGGCGCCGCATCATCTCCCGATCGGCCCCGGCACGTTGCATGACGGCGGCGCGGTCGTCACGCTCCAGCGCAAAGGCCAGCGGCCCAAGCCCCAACAGACGCGCCGTATCAGCCCGATTTTGCTGCCCGTCCTCGCCGCGCCCGCCCAGAAAGGCCCCGCCGATTGCACCGGCAATCAACAGGTTCAGCGCCAGACTCACCGCCAGAACGATTTTCACCCCGCGCGGTATACGTCTTTTGACCGGTGTTTCGACAGGCATGCTCATGGCTCAGCCATCCTCCAGATACAGCAACTCACCCCAGCCATAGGCCAGAATATCGCCCTCGATCAGGCCGCGTTCACTGAGCTGCCCGGACAGAAGCGTATCGATGCTGTCGGGCGCATATATGCCGATCATCAGCCCGGTGACAGTCGCCGCCACCAACCCGCCCGCGCCGCGCCAGCCACCAATGCTGGACAGCCAGTCGCCAAACCCGCCCCGGACCGGCACAGGTGCGGGGGCCTGCAAACCGGCCTGCACCGATGCGGCATCGGCCAGCACCCGCGCCATCAATGCCTCCGAGGGCACCGCCGCGTCGCGGGCGGCGCTCAGCAGATCGGTCACATCATCACGGTCTTCAGTATTACGGTCTTCAGTCATAGCCCAAGGCCTCCTTCTGGCCTGCCAGTGCCTTGGCCAGCGCGCGTTTGCCGCGCGCGGTCAGGCTTTCCACGGCCTCGATGCTGATCTCCAGCACCTCGGCGATCTCGGGGTTCGAGACCCCTTCGATATGGCGCAGCACCACGGCCTGGCGCTGGCGTTCGGGCAGGGTGGCCAGCGCGCTGTCCAGCGCGGCCATCCGGTCTGCCCGGATCAATCTGTCATCTGCCGCCAGACCATCATCGGCGGGCTCGTCGGTTTCGTCCAGCCCGACCGCGCGCCCGGATCGGCGCAACCGATCCACGGCCAGGTTCGCGGTCACACGATACAGCCAGGTTGAAACCTTGGCCCCGTCTGCCTGCCAATCCGCCGCCGTACGCCACAGGCGCATCATGGCCTCTTGTGCCACATCCTCGGCCTCAACCCGGTCGCCCAATACGCGGGCGGCGTGGTTCAGAACACGTGGCAGCAGGCGGGCCGTCAGAATCCGGGCCGCCCCGGGGTCGCCGCGGGCGAAAAGCAGCATGAGGGCATCATCCCGCAATGCGTCCAGCTCGGCGTCCAAAGGCTCCATTCTCCTGTCATAGCCCGCCTGCTACCGGGGGCAAAGGGCATTGGCGGGGGAACGCCGCCCTTTGCCAGGGGGACCTCAGTTGCCCCAGTTGCGGAACCAGCCGCCGCGTTGGGCACCACCGCCCCGGCGCATCATGCCGGTCGCGACCTGGTCAAACTCGGCCTCGGTCACCACGCCATCGCCATCGGCGTCAACGCGGGCGAACATGGCGTCAGGATCGGCCTGGGCCGGGCGCATGTCATCCATTTCATTGGCGCTCAGCATACCGTCCTCATTGTCATCGAACCGGGCCATCTGGCGGTCGACCATGATGGCCATGCGCTCAGTCGCATGGGCCAGCAATTCGTCACGGCTGAGATTGCCGTCACCATCGGTATCGGCCTCGGCAAAACGAGCCTGGCGGGCCGATTGCATCTCTTCCAGCGTCAGGCTGCCATCGCCATTGACATCGAGATCGGCAAATGCGGGCCGCTGCATCGGGCCATCACCGATCCTCATCGCATTCGCGGGCAGGCTGACGGCCAGACCGATGGGGATCAGCAGGCTGAGCAGAAGGGCAGATTTCATCGACATGTCAAATACTCCATTTCTTGACTGTATGAAGGTTCCACGCAGCAGCGCGGGCATTCCGTCGCAATTTCGGAAAAATTTTTAGCGGGGGGCTGCGCGGCCCCCGATCCGGATGATAAGAAACCCTGAAATCAGATCAGAAGGCCCGCAAATATGGACAGCACCGTCAATCTTTCGCCGGAACGCCCCGTCTGGCCCGCCCTGCGGCGTGGCTGGCGCGGGCGCTGCCCGAATTGTGGGCAGGGGGCGCTGATGAAAGGCTATCTGAAACTGCGCGACAGCTGCCCGCAATGCTCTGAGGATCTGAGTTACGCCCGCGCCGATGACGGCCCGGCCTATGTCACCATTCTGATCGTCGGCAAGATAATGATCGGGCTGATGCTGCAGGTGTTCATCGTCTATCGGCCCGAACCGATGGTATTGGCGACCGGCTTCATCATTGGCTCGGTCGCGCTGGCGCTGTTTTTGCTGCCCCGTCTGAAGGGCGCGTTTGTGACGCTGCAATGGGCCAAGAGGATGCACGGATTCTAGACAAAAGCGCCATCCGCAACGCCGCCACCATCATCATGCTGCGCGACGCCGATACGCGCCCGCGCGTGTTGATGGGCCAGCGCGGCAAGGGTGCGGCCTTCATGCCGTCGAAATTTGTCTTTCCCGGCGGGGCCGTCGATGCGGTCGATGCCGAGATTCCGCTGGCCCAGGATCCGCCCGCCGATTGCGCCACCCGTCTGGCCAGGGGCTCTGACCTGCCGCCCGCCGCACTTCTGGCCGCCGCCACGCGCGAGCTGTGGGAGGAGACCGGCCTGCTTTTGGGCCGCCGCGATGCCCGCGCGGGCCAGATCATGGCCCCCAAGGGCTGGCGCGGCTATCTGGCCACCGGCCATCTGCCCGATGGCGCGGCGCTGCGTTTCGTGTTTCGCGCCATCACCCCGCCGGGTCGGCCGCGCCGGTTCGACGCCCGGTTTTTCATGGCCGATGCGGGCGCGCTGGCCAATGATCCCGATGATTTTGCCCGTGCCGAGGATGAGCTGAGCCACCTGCAATGGGTGCCGCTGGATCAGGTCCGCGCCTTTGACATGCCCTTCATCACCGAGGTCGTGCTGGCCGAGATCGGGGCCATCCTGAACGGTTCGGCCCAACCCGGGGTGCCGTTTTTCAACAATCTCGATGCAATCAGCCGGTTCGAGCGGCTCTGACTGTCTGCCCCGCGCATCGGCCCAAGCCGCTTCGAAGCGGCTTTGCACGCGGTTTCGAAACCGCGTAAAGGCGTTTCGAAACGCCTTTGCCCCCGTGGCCCTTGCACACAGCGTTCTATAGCGCGTCGCGCCTGATCGGATGCGAGCATTCATCACCCGGACCGAGGCAGCGTTCGCGCAATCGAATGCGTTCGGGTCGGCCGGTGAATTCGATTTGGCGCGACGCG